>NZ_JBICMC010000003.1:0-9818 GCF_043106005.1 Pseudomonas sp. GLN_2
AACCCACCCATCAACCCCAAGGTCGCCGCTGTCTGGTGCCCGTTGCGGTGGGTTTCGGGGATCACCTCGTGGCTGACCACAAAGATCATCGCCCCTGCCGCCAGCCCCATGCTGATCGGGTAGGCGAGGGCAAAGCCAGTAGAAATCCCCAGCCCGATCACCGCCCCTAGCGGCTCCATCAGGCCCGACCCTATCGCCACCAACGCGGCCTTCAGGTTGGAAAGCCCCGTGGCGCGCAAGGCCAGCGCCACGGCCAGCCCCTCGGGGATGTCCTGAATGGCGATGGCACTGGTCAGTGGCAGGCCGATGTTCATGTCGCCATTGGCAAAGCTCACGCCAATCGCCATGCCTTCAGGCAGGTTGTGCAGGGTAATCGCCAGCACAAACAGCCACACCCGGCTGATGCGCTCGGCTTCGGGGCCGCACGGGCCGGTGCTTTCATGTTCATGCGGGGTGAAGCGGTCCAGGCCCAGCATCAGCAGCACACCCAGACCCATGCCCAGCACCACGGTAAACGCAGCGGCCGGGCCGTTGCCCGTGATCTCGCGGGCAGCCTCCAGGCCCGGCAAAATCAGCGAAAACGAGCTGGCGGCCAGCATCATGCCGGCAGCAAAGCCCAGCATCACGTCCTGGGTGCGCGCGTTGACATCGCGCAGCACCACTGCCAGCACGGCGCCCAGTGCGGTGGCGCCAAAGCCGGACAACCCGCCCAGCATGGCCAGGTGCAGGTTGTCGGCATGGTCGCCATTCACCGCGTTCCAGAGGCTGGCGGCCAGCAGCACGCACACCGCCAGCAGGCTCAGCCCCAGGCCGGCGCTGAGCCAGGGGGTATCGGTAACCTGCTGGCGCCAGGCCTGCAGCAGTGAAGAGGGGGCGGCGCTTTGGCTGTGGGTGGGTGGCATGCGAACCTCGAATCAGTGAATGCAGTCAGTCTACCGAGGGACCTGCGACATCCGCCAAGGATTCCCTTCTATTGCTGCGATAGCTGACTATGCTGTGCAGCAAAGCCTCTGGACAGGAATTCAGACATGGGATCTACCTTCAACAGCCTGGTCGGGCTGATCATTCTGGCGCTGGATATCTGGGCCATTCTCAACGTGATCAAGAGTGGCAGCGAGGTGGGCATCAAGGTGTTGTGGATCTTGTTGATCGCCTTGCTGCCGGTGGTGGGGCTGGTGATCTGGGCGATTGCCGGGCCGCGGGGGAATGTGCGGCTCTAGGTGCGTTACTGACATAGCCAGTAATAGGGCCGTGACAAAATTTTCACATTGGTTTAAACAGAATCCGCACCCGCATAATGCTGCGTTGGCCTAGCGCCATCGCCTCTTCGCAAACCGCAATCCTAGGACCTTCCCATTCATGGCTAACACGGACGCCTTGAAGCAACAGGGCGCGCGAACGTCATTTTCGCCGACCTTGAAATCCCACCTGGCCTACACGCTGCTCAGCGGCCTGGTGATCATGCTGATGCTCAGCCTCGTGCGCCTGGCGCTGCTGGCCTACAACAACGACATGGTCGGCGACACCCCTTATTCGACGGTCGCCGAAGGCTTCCTCAACGGCTTACGCTTCGACCTGCGGGTGGTGGTTTACATCAGTATTCCGCTGCTGCTGGCCATCCTCAGTCCCTGGGCCATGGCCCGGCGTGGCGTGTTCCGTTTCTGGCTGACCCTCGCTTCGAGCGTGGTGATGTTCCTCGGCCTGATGGAAATGGACTTCTACCGCGAGTTCCACCAGCGTCTCAACGGCCTGGTTTTCCAGTACATCAAGGAAGACCCGAAAACCGTCATGAGCATGCTCTGGTACGGTTTCCCGGTGGTCCGCTACCTGCTGGCCTGGGCCTTCGGGACCTGGCTGCTGAGCCTGCTGTTCAAAGGTATCGATCGCGCCACCCGTGCCGAAGGCCTGTACCGCGTTGCCCCGTGGTACAAGCGCCTGGCGGTATTCATGGTGATCCTGCTGGTGGCCGTGGTCGCTGCCCGTGGCACCCTGCGCCAGGGCCCGCCGATGCGCTGGGGTGATGCCTTCACCACGGACTCCAACTTCGTCAACCAGCTGGGCCTGAACGGCACCCTGACCCTGATCGACGCTGCCAAGAGCCGTTTTGGCGAGGACCGTGCCAACATCTGGAAGCCAGTCCTGGAGCAGGACGTGGCCACGCAGAGTGTGCGTGAGCAACTGCTGACCGCCCACGACACGCTGGTCGACGCCGACGAAGCCGCTATCCGCCGCGACTTTGTGCCGCCGGCTGACCGTACCCTGCCGATCAAGAACGTGGTGGTGATCCTGATGGAAAGCTTCGCCGGCCACTCGGTAGGCGCGCTTGGCAGCCCCAACAACATCACCCCGTACTTCGACAAGCTGGCCAAAGAAGGCCTGCTGTTCGACCGCTTCTTCTCCAACGGCACCCATACCCACCAGGGCATGTTCGCCACCATGGCCTGCTTCCCCAACCTGCCAGGTTTCGAATACCTGATGCAGACCCCGGAAGGCGGCCATAAGCTGTCGGGCCTGCCGGCCCTGCTCAGCGCCCGTGACTACGACGACGTGTACGTCTACAACGGCGACTTTGCCTGGGACAACCAGTCCGGGTTCTTCGGCAACCAGGGGATGACCACCTTCATCGGCCGTAATGACTTCGTCAACCCGGTGTTCTCCGACCCGACCTGGGGTGTGTCCGACCAGGACATGTTCGACCGCGGCAACGAAGAGCTGGCCAAGCATGATGGCAAGAAGCCGATCTACGCGCTGCTGCAGACGCTGTCCAACCACACGCCGTATGCCCTGCCGAAGGACTTGCCGGTAGAGAAAGTGACCGGCCAGGGCCGTCTGGACGAGCACCTGACCGCCATGCGTTATTCGGACTGGGCGCTGGGCCAGTTCTTCGAGAAGGCGCGTAAAGAGCCTTACTTCAAGGACACCCTGTTCGTCATCGTCGGTGACCATGGCTTTGGCAACCACCAGCAGGTTACCGAGCTGGACCTGGGCCGCTTCAACGTGCCGCTGCTGCTGATTGCCCCGGGCATTCAGGAGAAGTTCGGTGCGGTGAACCACACCGTGGGTACCCAGGTCGATATCGTGCCGACCATCATGGGCCGCCTGGGTGGCAAGGCTCGCCACCAGTGCTGGGGGCGCGACCTGCTCAACCTGCCCGAGGGTGACCAGGGCGTGGGCATGATCAAGCCGTCGGGCAGCGAGCAGATTGTCGGGTTGGTACAGGGTGACCGTATCCTGATCGAGTCCAAGGACATGAGCCCGCGGATGTACCGCTACCAGTTGGGCAGCGAGTTCAAGGCCGAACTGATCGAAAGCCCGGACCAGCCAGAAATGCTCAAGAAGCTGGAAGCGTATATCCAGACGGCGACCAAGAGCCTGCTGGATAACACCGCTGGCGTGGTGCACGGCACGCCGAAGTAAACCGGGGCCGCGTTGCGGCCCATTCGCGGGCTTGCCCGCTCCCACAGGCACGACAAGGGTTAGAACCTTGTGCTGGCCCTGTGCGAGCGGGCAAGCTCGCGAATGGGCCCGCACAATTTTCCCGGACTGAACATTATCCCCGCCCCAAGGTCAGTTATTCAGGCATCACACACCTGGTGTTCGTTGACTGAGAGGGTCCGTTCAATGAAAGAGTGGGAAGTCATTTTTGCCGACCAGAAGGGCGAACCGTCCACATTGCTGATGCATGCCGAGCATTGCCCCAGCGAGGAAGACGTTGCGCGGGCCATCCGCTCACACCTGTTTCCGGTGATGGACGAGCTGGACCTCAACGACTTCCAGGACCGTATCATCTCCCCGACCGCACGCTGGCTCAAAGAGCATAGCGGTGTGACCATCACCAGCATTCACGAAGTCGCCTGAACCACACGTTTGCGTGGTGCCTTGGCAGGCACTACGCTGGAGAAGGGCCTGCCTGTTCTGCGGGTTGGCGCCGCTACAATTCGCGTCTTGCATCAGCTCGAACTGCACGGCCTTTGCCGGCAGGTGCGTAGTGCACGGAAAGTCTATCCATTGCTTTATTCAGGAGGACGATTCATGAGCAGCCAGAACGACGATATCAGCAGCAACGTCCTGCGCCAGATGAAAGCAGGCGGTTTCGACTTCACCCAGATCCACCCCATCGAGTTCTATGCCGTATTCCCGGACGAAGCAGGGGCCCGTCGTGCAGCCGGGCAGTTTCGCGGGGAATCGCTCAATGCCCAGGTGAAGGAGCTGGGCGACGGTGCCTGGCACCTGGAACTGAGCAAGGTCATGTACGCCACCCATGGCGGGATTGGCGACTTTGAAGAGGCCTTCGAGCAGTTGGTGACGCCTTATGGGGGTGAGGTGGAAGGGTGGGGCGTCAAGCACGAACGGCTCACGGCCTGACAGTTTTGTGTTGGCCCGTTCGCGGGTTAACCCGCGCCTACACATTGATGGAGGGGGGACACCACCTGCCGTTGTAGGAGCGGGTTCACCCGCGAATACGGTGGCGGCGGCAACGATGAACGGCCGGGGATATTGGCCAGCAGGACCGGCCCTTTCGCGGGTAAACCCGCTCCTACGACGGCCTGTATCCACCCTCCACCACCGTGTAGGCGCGGGTTTACCCGCGAAGAGGCCCTCAAGGCTTACGCGCTGCCATGTGCCCCAAATAGGCCAGCAGCGCATCCAGTTCCTGTTCACTCAACACACTTTCGGCAAACCCCGGCATCTTCGCCTGCGGCCACCGCCGCAGGCTTTGCGGGTCGCGTATCAACTTGCGTAAATAAACCGGCTGAAAATACTCGGTCGGGTTATACGGCACATTCAAGTCCGGCCCCACCTGCCCATCCCCCGCACCGTTCAACCGGTGGCACACCAGGCAATTCTGCTGGAACAGGGCAAAGCCTTGGCGCACCGGGCTGTCGGCCGGCAGCTTCGGGTCGGGTAGCAGCGCAGGAAATCGCTGGTCCACGGGGGCCAGCTTGCGAAGGGTGGCGATCTGGAATGGCCACTGTTCAGGGCGGATGCCGCTGGCCTGCGGCGCAGTCCACACCAGGTAGAACGGCCCGGCACTTGGCTTGCCTGGACCCAGTGACGGCCACGGCGTGTCGGGGTCTTCCACGGCCAGCCAGGCCCGTGCCGGCCCTTGCTGCAGCAAGGGCGCAGCGGGCATTTCGGCGGCAAAGCCATCCAGCGCCACGGCCTGCAGGTGATCGCTGGCAGTCACGCCTTTCAGCAGCGTGACCAGCGGCACCGCCCGATAGTGCATGGGGCGTTTGTAGGATACGTCCTGGTCGATGCTGATGTCCTGGGCCTCAGGGTGGCCAAGCAGTTCGGCGCTGCTCCACTGGCGCGGTGTCGCGCCCAGTTCAAGGTGCAGTTGCGCCGCCGACAATGGCAGGCTCAGGAGCAACGCTAGCAGGACAAGGCAGTGGCGCATAGGCGATCTCCGACCATCAAGGCCAGCAGGTTACCTGTGCGTTGCCCGTTGGCGCCACCGCCGCAGTCAGCCAAACAAACGTGTCAGGTTTGGCAAGATCAACAGCAACGTGGTGGCAAATAAAATGAGCCCGGCTTGGCGAATTTTCGATTGTCTGAACATGGCGGACCGCCTTCTTGTTGTTATTCCTGAATACCCGTTGGCTTCCTTGTCGCGCTTCGGGTCGATCGCAGTGGCGTTGAATGGCGCCGGACTGCTTGCCGCTTGAAAGTGGATATACCTTCAACAGTAGGGTGTGCGTTATCCATATTTGAGAACCCTTTGTTCTAACCGTGCGCTAAAACCATTCCTCTGGCTATGAGGCTAAGTGCTATCTAGCTGACACGCTCTATCTAGACAGTGGCGCCAGTACCCGGCAGGCGCCGACGAAATGTGACCGTTCGTCAGTGCAGCCTACTTGCTTGTACGTGCCTTTCGCGGCAGTCTCTACAGCAGATTCCCACCCATGTCGTTCAGGACTACCCCTATGTCGTTACGCATCTGCATCCTTGAAACCGATGTCCTGCGACCGGAGTTGACGGCGCAATATCAGGGCTACGGCAGGATGTTCGAGCAGCTCTTCTCGCGTCAGCCGATTGCCGCCGAATTTTGTGTGTACAACGTGATGCACGGCGACTATCCCGCCGACAGTGAAAAGTTCGATGCCTACCTTGTGACGGGCAGCAAGGCCGATTCGTTCGGTACCGACCCGTGGATCCAGACGCTAAAGGCCTACCTGCTCAAGCTGTACGAGCGCGGTGAAAAGCTGCTGGGCGTGTGTTTTGGCCACCAGTTGCTGGCCTTGACCCTGGGTGGCAAGGCCGAGCGGGCTGAGCAAGGCTGGGGCGTGGGTATTCATCGCTACTCGTTGGCGGCGCATGCGCCCTGGATGGACCCGGAGGTGTCGGAGCTGACCTTGCTGATCAGTCACCAGGACCAGGTGACCGAACTGCCGGAAGGCGCTACGGTGATCGCCTCCAGCGATTTCTGCCCGAATGCGGCGTACCACATTCGCGACCAGGTGCTGTGCTTCCAGGGCCACCCGGAATTCGTGCATGACTACTCCCGCGCACTGCTCGATGCGCGCCAGGAATACCTGGGTGACGAGGTGTACCACAAGGCCGTTGCCAGCCTGGCCACCGAGCACCAGGGTGATTTGGTAGGGGAGTGGATGTTGCGGTTCATCCAGCAGCCATCAAAGGCCAGCGACAGCGCCGCTTAATCGGTGGCAACCCTTCGCGGGCGCGCCCGCGAAGAGGCCATCAAAGCCAACCCGATTTCTTGAAGCTGGCATACAACCCGGCACACCCCGTCGCAATCACCCCCAGTACCGCGAAGTAACCGTAGTGCCAGCTCAGCTCCGGCATGTTCTGGAAGTTCATCCCGTAAACCCCGGCAATGGCTGTAGGGAATGCCAGAATCGCCGCCCAGGCCGCGAATTTGCGCTGCACGATGCTTTGCCGTGACGATTCCAGCAGCATGCCGATCTCGATCGTCTGGCTGGCAATGTCGCGGATGCCGGCCAAGTCTTCCATCTGCCGCGTCACGTGAATTTGCACATCACGAAAGTACGGGCGCATGTTCTTGTCGATGAACGGGAAGCTCAGGCGCTGCAGTTCTTCGCTCACTTCAACCAGGGGGGCCACGTAGCGGCGCAGGCGCAGGATGTCACGGCGCAGGCTGTGCAGGCGGCGGATGTCGTCTTCCCGCAGCGAGCCGCCCAGTACGCTTTCCTCCAGCGCTTCGATCTCGCCATGAATGGCCTCGCTGACCGGTTGGTAGTTCTCGGTGACGAAGTCGAGCAGGGCGTACAGCACGAAGTCTTCGCCATGTTCCAGCAACAGGGGGCGAGCCTCGCAGCGCTGGCGGACCATGGCGTAGGATTTGGAGTGGCCGTTGCGGCAGGTGATGATGTAGCCGTTGCCCGCGAAGATATGGGTCTCGATGAATTCCAGTTTGCCTTCGTGGCGCACTGGTGAATAAGTGACGATGAACAACGCGTCACCGAAGGTTTCCAACTTGGGCCGGCTGTGTTTTTCCAGGGCATCTTCGATGGCCAGTTCGTGCAGGTTGAACTGCGACTGCAGGTTGGCCAGCTCTTCGGCATTGGGCTCTTCCAGGCCGATCCACACAAAATGCCCCGGCTTGCGCGCCCACTCGCTGCCTTCGTCGATGCTGATGTTGGTGACCTTTCTGCCGGCGCTGTACACCGCCGATGCCACGACTCGACCCATGGTTGTCCGCTTATTCGATTGAACACGGATACAGCTTGGGCTGTACCCGGCTCCAGAGCAACCCCGGATCAGGCCAGTTCTTTTTCCATGCGGTCAATGCACTGCTGCATTTGCACCCGGCATTGCTCGATCAGTGTTGGCAGGTCCTGCAGCGTCATGCCCGTCGTGGCAATGGGCGGCAGCGAGCGCACAATCACCGTGCGCTGGCGCCAGCTATTCAGGCTCAGGCGCCTGGCATAGCGGCTGACGCAGACCGGCACGATCGGCACACCGGCCTCGATGGCCATGTGAAACGCGCCTTTCTTGAACGCCAGCAAATGCTCGCCGGGATTGCGGGTGCCTTCGGGGAAAATCCAGATCGAGGTGTCGTCCTGCAGAACCCGGGTGGTCTTCTGTATGGCCCTGCGTGCCTGATAGGCATTCTTGCGGTCGACCAGCACGTTGCCGCCCAGCCAGAACAATTGGCCGAACAGCGGGATCCAGCCCAGGCTCTTCTTGCCGATGGCGACGGTGCGTTGCGGCACCACTTGGCCCAGCACGAACAGGTCGAAGTTGGACTGGTGGTTGGCCACGATCACACACCCGGGTGGGTGGTCCCACAATGGGCCGACTTCGGCCTTGACCTTGATGCGCATCAGCCAGGTGGCCGGCAAGCTGTAGAGCCGGGCGAAAACGCGGCTGTTGTCAGGGTTGAAGGGGCGGCACAGACCAATGATCAGGCCCACGGCGCCAACGGCAAGAAAATGCAGCCCCAGCAGGAACATACGCAATGAATAAAGCATGGTACGGCTCACACCAGACGGTCGCGGGCAGTGTACGGGTGTGCACTGGTTGGGGCAAACCTTGGTGCAGGCCTGTCCCGCCCCTTTCGCGGGCAAACCCGCGAAAAGGGCCCGTGCGGTTAGCCCATATGCTGCTGATCCAGCTCGATCGCCTTGTCCAGCGCCTCCAGCAGCCCTTTGCGCACTTTCAGCTTGGTGTTCTTGTGCGCCAGCATGTTCAGCTTCTTCAGCTCTCGTGCTGCAGTCATTGCCGCTTCCTGCAATTGCTCGGCCGGTACCACCTTGTCGAGGAAGCCGGCATCCACGGCACCCAGCGGGTCAAACACTTCGGCATTGATCACCGAGCGGTGGAAGGCCGAGCGGCGCAGGCGGTCGCGGGCCAGTTCAATGCCGGCGTGGTGCATGGTCATGCCGATTTGCACTTCGTTCAGGCATACCTTGTATGGCCCATCGACGCCAATGCGGTAGTCGGCCGACAGCAGCAGGAAGGCGCCTTTGGCCACGGCATTGCCGGGGCAGGCGACCACCACCGGGAACGGGTGCGACAGCAGCCGGCGGGCGAGGGTGGAACCGGCGGTGACCAGGCTGATGGCGTCCTTGGGGCCGCGGGTCATCACCTTGAGGTCGTAACCGCCTGACAGAATGCCCGGCTGCCCGGTGATGATCACTACTGCACGCTCCTCGGTAGCGCGGTCCAGCGCTGCATTGAAGGCAGTGATGACGTCCGGCGAGATGGCATTGACCTTGCCGTTGTTCAGGGTAAGGGTGGCGATGCCGTCTTCGGCGTGGTAGGTAATCAGCTCGCTCATGGCAGAGTCCTTTTGTTGGCGTGGCGACGACGTTACCCAGCGCCAGGGGCGAGGTAAAGCAGCAAGGCTGACTGGTCGGTCAGTGCTCACGGCAGCCCAAGTGCAAATACATGAAAAAATTGAAAAAAATGCTTGCCAAAGGAAACGTCTTTCACTAAATTAGCGCACCTCGACGGGCCGCAAGGCTTGAAGAGAAACGGTGAAGTGTCCGAGTGGTCGAAGGAGCACGCCTGGAAAGTGTGTATACGAGAAATCGTATCAAGGGTTCAAATCCCTTCTTCACCGCCACATTCTACGAAAAGCCCCCGCGCTGAAAAGCACGGGGGCTTTTTGTTTTCAAGGCCATTGGGGCTGCTGCGCAGCCCATCGCGACACAAGGCTCCCACAAAGCCTATGCCAGGCTTCAGATGTGTACGGCGACCTTCAGGGCTTCCAGCGCCGGCTCGACCTAGCTGCCCAGCGATGCTCCCAGCTCCATTACCCGGGGTTGATGGGTGGGTTTGCGGTGGTGATGTTTCTCGACACTGCGCTGGGCTGAAGCTGAACACCGGCC
>NZ_JBICMC010000040.1:0-9043 GCF_043106005.1 Pseudomonas sp. GLN_2
CCGCGTTAGCCGCGTCTCAATCGTGCTTCTTCATCAGGTGCGGCGACAGGTTAAGCTCCCGCCCGCGGCGCAAGCGGATACGGCTGCGCCGCCAGAAACGCACGCCCAGCCACAGCAGCAACAAGCCAGCCACGGTGAGGATGCTGGACAACGGTTTGTTGGCGTTGAGTTCCTGCAGGGCAGGATAGTTGCCCAGCAGGCCGGCGACGCCGGCCATGGCCAGCAATACGCCCAGCGTCGCCAGCAGGGCCGACAGGCCGGCCGCCAGGCGGGCGCCCCAGTTACGCGGCTCGCGCGGGCGCAGGCGCTTGGCGTCGAAACTGCCTTTAAGCTTCATTCCGCTCTCCTCGGTGGATATCCGGAATTCGACCTGCTGCTGCCCATCGGGTTCCGCCCGGCTGCCGGGCGGTCCTGCAAGCCGCTCAGATCAGGCTGGCGGTGGGGGCGACGCAAGCGAAGTTGTCAGCCATCACGGCCATTTCGCACTGGTGAATCTGCGCGGCCGGAATGACGCCGTCCTTGAATGCCAGGTCGCGGGTGGCCGACGCGTCTTCTACCAGGGTGCACCGATAACCATAGTCCTTGGCGCGGCGAACGGTGGTGCTGACGCTGGAATGGCTCATGAAACCACAGACGATCAGGTCCAGGTGGCCCAGCTCCTGCAATGTTTCGTGCAGCTTGGTGTTCTTGAACGCGTTGGGCATGCGTTTTTCGATGACGATTTCACCTTCCAGCGGCTCCAGCCCCGGAATGAACTGGCCAGCCGGCCCCTGGGGGTCGAAGCGGCCACCAACAGTGCCCAGGTGGCGAACATGGATGATCGGACGGCCGCTTTTACGGGCGGCGTCGAGCAACCTGGCGATGTTGGCCACGGCCTCGTCCATGCCCGACAGCTTCAGGGGACCACTGAGGTACTCCTTTTGTGCATCGATGATGATCAGGCTGGCGTGGCTCAGCTTGGCCGGCGGATAGTCGCGGCCAGTGAGGCGAAACATCGTGGTTGGAACGGACATCAAGGGCTCCTTGGATAGGGCTTTTGTATACCTATTCTCCCCTGCCTTGGCGCCAATGGGAATGGTTGACAACGCAAGCGGCATGGTTACTGGCCTGTGGCTAGCCTTTGGGCAACGCAAAGGAACAAATGTGCGGGTGGGGCTGTTAGACTTTTGTCCGGTCTGAAAATAGGAGTACCCCGTGATCACATCCCGTCTGCGCACGCTGCGCGACTACATCCGCTGGGCGGTCAGCCGCTTCCACGAGCATGACCTGTTCTTCGGTCACGGTGCCGACAACGCCTGGGACGAAGCCCGCCTGCTGGTGCTGGGTGCGGTGCACCTGCCATGGGAGGTGGCCGACAGCTACCTGGACTGCATGCTCGAGGACGACGAGCGAGTACGCCTTCAGCACCTGCTCAAGCGCCGTATCGAAGAGCGTGTACCGGCCGCCTACCTGCTCGGCGAGGCCTGGTTTTGCGGCATGTCGTTCATCGTCGACGAGCGGGTGCTGGTGCCGCGTTCGCCCATTGGCCAGCTGATCGAAAAACGTTTTGAGCCGTGGCTGGCCAGCGAGCCGGCGCGCATTCTGGACCTGTGCACAGGGTCGGGTTGCATCGGCATCGTCGCCGCTGACGTGTTCCCCGAGGCCGAGGTGGTGTTGGCCGACCTGTCGTTCCAGGCCCTTGAAGTGGCCAACCAGAACATCGAGCGCCATGGCCTGGACGGGCGCGTGTACACCGTGCAGGGCGATGGCTTTGACGGTTTGCCGGGGCAGCGTTTCGACCTGATCCTGTCCAACCCGCCGTATGTCGATGCCGAAGACTTCGACGACATGCCGGCCGAGTACCACCATGAGCCCGAGCTGGGCCTGGCCTGCGGCAGCGACGGCCTGGACCTGGTACGGCGGATGCTGGCCGAAGCGGCTGACCACCTGACCGAGAAGGGTTTGCTGATTGTCGAAGTGGGCAACAGCCAGGTGCATGTCGAGGCGTTGTACCCCGAGGTGGACTTTGCCTGGCTGGAATTCGAGCGTGGCGGGCACGGGGTGTTCATGCTCACCGCCGAGCAGTGCCGCCAGCATCAGGAATTGTTCAAGGCCCGCGTTTAGGCTATTTGGGGCTGCTTTGCAGCCCATCGCGACACAAGGCCGCTCTCACAAGGTGCGCGATCAATCTGTGGGAGCGGCCTTGTGTCGCGATGGGCCGCGAAGCGGCCCCAATCTTTACCGGCAGATGCGGTCTTAGCGGGTTGCAATCCAGATCAACAGCCCTGCCTGGAACACGGCAAACGCCACCAGGCAGGTAATGGTGAAACGCAATCCGCCGTCTTCGCGCTGGTATTTGGCCACGCGCTCATCCCGCTCGCGCAGTTGCCCTTCCTTTTCCTGCAGTTGCTGGTCCGCCTGCTGCAGCAGGTTGGCGGCATCCAGAATCTCCACCCGCTGCAGGCGCTCGCTGCTCCAGGCGGCCTTGAGCTGGCCCACCGTCATATCCGCGATACGGCCCTTCAGGTGCTGGCTGTCCTCGTACTGCACCTCGATACCCACCCCGCGCAAACAGTGGTCACGGCGCAGGCGTGAGTCCTCGTTCAGGGCATCCTTGCTCGGCAGCGCCATGCCTTCAACCCGGTAGTGCGACCACTTGCGCTGCAACCACTGCGCGGCCTGGGCCAGCATGAAACGGCCGATGCCACGGTTCACCGGTTCCAGTTGCAGGCCCTGTTCATTGCCAATACGCACCAGGCGCTCGGCATGGTCGACGCGGATGTCCAGGCGGTTCTGCTCTTTGTGCACTTTCTGCCCAGGCAACTGGATTTCCATGCGCAGCAGGCTGTGTGCCTTGTCATGGCGCTCGGCATAGCCGAACTGCACAAAACGCAGCGGCCGCGCGCCAGTGCTGCGGTCGGTAGGCAGTGCTGCCAGGCGTAGCAGCTGGAAATGTTCGGCGGTCAGCTCGGCCCAGGGCAGGGCGGGGATTTCCTGGGGTTCTTCGGCCGGCTCGACGGCGGTGGGGGAGGTGGTCATCAGGGCTTGTCCTCAGCTATGCCTGCTGTATCGGCAGGCATGGCTGAGACCTGAGCCTGTTTGACTTACGCCGAAGGCAAATGCTGGATGAACGTCACAATTCGCTCGCCCAGCTCACGCGCCAGCGGCAGCTCGGGGTTGAGGTAGCTGTCGCGCTGCTGGCTCATGCCCTTGGGGCTGATGCGCAGCATGTGGTTCATGCCATCGATCAGGACCAGCTGTGCATCTGGCTTGGCCGCTTTCAGCCGTTGGGCGTCGGCCACGTCCACCTGCACGTCGTTGCGCCCCTGCACGATCAGCGCGGGCATGGGCAGGCGGGCAAAGGCGGCTGCCGGGTTTTGCTGGAACAGCGAAATCAGGTACGGCTGCACGCTGGGGCGAAACACCTGGCGCAGCGGCGCTGGCACATCCAGGCTGGTCTGCCCGGCCTGCAGGCGGTCGAGCAGGGCGCTGCCACCGGCCAGTTGCGCGGGCGGCAGGCGCTGGGCCAGTTGTTCGTGCAGCACCTCGGCCAGCGGCCGGCCGCTGCCGGCCAGGGTGATGACTGCGCTGGCGCCCGCCTGCTCGGCGGCCAGGCTGGCAATCAGTGCGCCTTCGCTGTGGCCAATCAGGATCAGCGGGCCGAAGCGCGGGTCGGCTTTGAGCTTGCGGCTCCAGGCGACCACATCGGCCACGTAGCGCTCCACGCTGAGGTCACGCTCGTCAGGCGTGGCCGGCTGGCTGGCGGCCACCCCGCGTTTGTCGTAACGCACGCTGGCAATGTGCTCGTTGGCCAGCAGCAGGGCCAGGCGCTTGAGGTTGTCGACCCGGCCCGACGCTGGGTTGTTGCCGTCGCGGTCGGTGGGGCCGGAGCCGGCGATGATCAGCACCACGGGCGGCGGGGTGGCCTGTTGCGGCAGCAGCAGGCTGCCGTGCAGCACGCCCTGGCCGGTGTCCAGGTCGATCGGGCGTTGCAGTACAGTGGGGGCGGCGGCCTGGGCCAGGCCGGTGCACAGCAGGAAGAGCAAGGCGACGAGGCGCGACATCATGCGGTACTACATGGGGAGATGTGGGTTTGACTCACTGTTGGCGGGAAGGTTCTGGGAAGCGAATGGCAGGTTCGGCCCTTTCGCGGGCACGCCCGCTCCCACAGGTATTTCACAGCATTCGGATCTGTGGTGATCCTGTGGGAGCGGGCATGCCCGCGAAGAGGCCCGCACAGGCGATCAAAGCATCTGTATACTGCTGCTTTCGTCCATTTCAGGCAGAACTCGCGGAGCGTCCATGTCCGGCAATACCTACGGCAAGCTGTTCACTGTCACCACCGCTGGCGAGAGCCATGGCCCGGCGTTGGTCGCCATTGTCGATGGATGCCCTCCGGGCCTGGAAATTTCCCTCGCCGACCTGCAGCACGACCTTGACCGGCGCAAGCCCGGCACCAGCCGGCACACCACCCAGCGCCAGGAAGCCGACGAGGTAGAAATCCTTTCCGGCGTGTTCGAAGGCCGCACCACCGGCTGCTCGATCGGCCTGCTGATCCGCAACACCGACCAGAAGTCCAAGGACTACTCAGCCATCAAGGACTTGTTCCGCCCGGCCCACGCCGACTACACCTACCACCACAAGTACGGTATCCGCGACTACCGCGGCGGTGGCCGCAGCTCGGCCCGCGAAACCGCCATGCGTGTGGCCGCCGGCGCTATCGCCAAGAAGTTCCTGGCCACCCAGGGCATCACCGTGCGTGGCTACATGAGCCAGCTGGGCCCGATCGAAATCCCGTTCAAGACCTGGGAGTCGGTGGAGCAGAACGCCTTCTTCAGCCCTGATCCGGACAAAGTACCTGAGCTGGAGGCCTACATGGACCAGCTGCGCCGAGACCAGGATTCGGTGGGCGCCAAGATCACCGTGGTCGCAGAAGGCGTGATGCCCGGGCTGGGCGAACCGATCTTCGATCGCCTGGATGCAGAGCTGGCCCATGCGCTGATGAGCATCAACGCGGTCAAGGGCGTGGAAATCGGCGCCGGCTTCGCCAGTGTGGCCCAGCGCGGCACCGAGCACCGGGACGAACTGACCCCGGAAGGCTTCCTCAGCAACAATGCAGGCGGCATTCTGGGCGGTATTTCCTCGGGCCAGCCGATCGTTGCCCACCTGGCACTGAAGCCCACTTCCAGCATCACCACCCCGGGCCGCTCGATCGATGTCGATGGCAACCCGGTGGACGTCATCACCAAGGGCCGCCATGACCCGTGCGTGGGCATCCGTGCCACGCCGATTGCCGAGGCGATGATGGCCATTGCGCTGATGGACCACCTGCTGCGACACCGTGCGCAGAATGCCGATGTGCAAGTGAATACCCCGGTGCTGGGCCAGCGCTGATCCACCTGCACCGGCCTCTTCGCGGGTAAACCCGCTCCTGCATTGGGATATCACTGCCCTCAGGTGCAGTGACAGGGTGAAATCCGCGTAGGCGCGGGTTCACCCGCGAAGAGGCCGGCCCAGGTCCCCACAAGGCCACTCCATGCAACCCATCCCCTACTGGCGCCTGTCCAGCTTCTACCTGTTCTACTTCGCCCTGCTGGGCTCCACCGCACCGTTCCTGGCGCTGTACTTCGATCACCTGGGCTTCTCCCCGGCGCGCATCGGCGAGCTGGTGGCCATCCCCATGCTGATGCGCTGCGTGGCCCCCAACCTGTGGGGCTGGCTGGGCGATCGCACGGGCCAGCGCCTGTTGATCGTCCGCCTTGGCGCGCTGTGCACCCTGGCCACCTTCGCCCTGATCTTCTTCGGCAAAAGCTACGCCTGGCTGGCGCTGGTGATGGCCCTGCACGCGTTCTTCTGGCATGCGGTGCTGCCGCAGTTCGAGGTCATCACCTTGGCCCACCTGCACGGGCAAACGTCGCGCTACAGCCAGGTACGTCTGTGGGGGTCGATCGGTTTCATCCTCACCGTGGTTGGCCTGGGCCGCTTGTTCGAGTGGTTGAGCCTGGACATCTACCCGGTGGCGCTGGTCACGATCATGGCCGGCATCGTTGCCGCCAGCCTGTGGGTGCCCAATGCCCAGCCGGTGGAACAGGGCGGGCGCAGCGGCACGGAAGGCTTCCTGCAACAGTTGCGTGCCCCGGGGGTGATCGCGTTCTACGCGTGCGTGGCCCTGATGCAGCTCAGCCACGGGCCGTACTACACCTTCCTTACCCTGCACCTGGAGCACTTGGGCTACACGCGCGGTGCCATCGGCCTGTTGTGGGCGCTTGGGGTGGTGGCCGAGGTGCTGATGTTCATGGTCATGAGCCGCCTGTTTGCCCGTTTCAGCGTACAGCGCGTGCTGTTGGTCAGCTTCCTGCTGGCGGCATTGCGCTGGCTGCTGCTGGGCAACCTGGCCCAGGAGCCGGCAGTACTGATCTTCGCCCAGCTGCTGCACGCGGCCACCTTCGGCTGCTTCCATGCCGCCAGCATCGCGTTTGTCCAGGCCAGCTTCGGTGCCCGCCAGCAGGGCCAGGGCCAGGCGCTTTACGCCGCGCTGTCGGGTACCGGCGGTGCGCTGGGGGCGCTGTACTCAGGCTACAGTTGGAAGCTGCTGGGCCCCACCTTCACCTTTGGTATGGCCAGTGCCGCAGCCTTGGCCGCAGCCGTTATCATTGCCCTTTGTTCGCAACCGACCAGGACCCGCCCCTGATGAGCATTCTCAGCGTTTTCCACCCCGCCAGCCCGGCACTGCCGAACAAGGTGCTGACTCACCACGACGACATCGCCGCTACGTTGGCCGAGCAGGGCGTGCGCTTTGTGCATGCCGAACCTGGCCTGCGGGTGCGCCCGGGCACGGCCCAGGACGAGGTGCTGGAGGTTTGCCGCGTGTATCTGGATGAGTTGATGACGGCGCATGGCAGCAAGGCCTTCGCGCTGCTCAACCGCGACGGTGAAGACCCGGCACAGGTCGATGTGCGTGATGAACATGTGCATGATGCCGACGAGCTGTTCGCCGTGGTCAGCGGGCGGGCGCAGGTTGGCCTGCGGCTGGGGGGCTGGGTGTATTCGGTGCTGTGCGAGAAGGGTGACCAGCTGCTGGTGCCGGCGGGGACGCGGCGCTGGGTTGAGCTGGGTGATACACCTTTTTGCCTGGCGTTGCGCTTGTATGGCAGCGAGCAGGGCATGCAGGCGCGGTTTACCGGGGATGTGACGGCGCGGGCATTCCTTGGGATCGACGAGCTGTAATGGCATCACCGGCCTCTTCGCGGGTGAACCCGCTCCTACATTGGCTGCGCGATGCCAAGGGCGGCGCAACCGTCGGTCGTAGGAGCGGGTTTACCCGCGAAGAGGCCAGTTCAGGCAATACACCCCTCAGCGGTAAGTCGGCAGGGCAAACCGCTGCTGGCTCTGCAGCATCGAGATGACCGGCAACTCACTGGCCTCTTCAGCCAGGTCACGACGGATGGCACTGATCGCCCAGGACAGCTGTTCGGCACTGTGCAATTGCCCATAGGTCAGCACCCGGCGGGTAACCTTGCCATCCGCTGCGCGCAGGGTAAGCAGTACACCGCCATCGGGCCGGGCTTTGGTATTCACTTGATAGGCCGAAAATACCGAGGCGAACTTTTGCTGGATGAGGTCCATATCAACTCCTGGCTGGTGTGTGGCAGACATGAGTTGATGGTTGCAGTGACCGTGCCAGAATCCTGTTTGGCAAAAAATCTAGTAAAAACAGTAGCTTACGTGGAATTTTCAGAAGCGGCATCGTGCAGGCTGCACGGTCGTGCATTTTGCACAGTGCATTTTGCACGGGTCAGGGTTTGCCTATCGGCCTTATAGAATCTGAACCTTTGACCGCAATGGCATGCCTGACGAACACTTGGGCCATCAATTATGCCAGGAGGTTCCCCATGTCCAGCCAAGCCGCACCTGCCACCATGACCGACGACGAAACCGCTGCGTTCGCCGAGCAGGTGTTCGAACGTGCCCGTCAGGGCGACGCCGACATGCTCGGGCGCCTGCTTGCCAGCGGCCTGCCGGCCAACCTGCGTAACCACAAGGGCGATACCCTGCTGATGCTGGCCAGCTACCACGGTCACCACGAGGCGGTGCGCGTGCTGCTGGCGCAAGGTGCCGACCCGCTGATTGCCAACGACAATGGCCAGCTGCCGATTGCCGGTGCCGCATTCAAAGGGGACCTGGCGATGATTCGCCTGCTGGTGGAGCATGGCGTGCCGGTGGATGCCGCCGCGCAGGACGGTCGCACCGCGCTGATGTTGGCGGCCATGTTCAACCGCAGCGAAATCCTCGACTACCTGCTGGCACAAGGGGCCGACCCGGCGCACCAGGACGCCCGCGGCATCACCGCCCTGATGGCGGCGCAAACCATGGGCGCAGCAGACACTGCCGCGCGCCTGCAAGCACAGGCCGGCTAACCGCCTGGGGGCATTTGCGGCTATCCTTGGCGACTTTTCACCCGTCGCAGGCCCCCTTCCATGAAAACTCAGTTGCTCGAATTCATCAGCCTCATTGGCGCCGGCTGCATGCGTGAGGCAGACATCGAGCGTATCGCCGACGAGGCCGCCCAGGCCTACGCCGACCCTGCCGCCTTCCTGGCCGCCAACCCCGACATCAACTACGACGACACTTTCCCGATTCCCCTGGGCGAATGGGTGGTGCTGGGCAGCCTGCCGGATACCGTGGTGTTCCAGGCCGACAGCTATCAGGAGCTGTTCCAGCAGATCAGTGATTCGTTCGACAACAGCGTGCCGTTTACCCTCAAGCCCAAGCAACTGGCCCGTACCGAGCCACTGACCGCGCTCAACCGCATCCAGGTGCAGATGGGCGCGCTGAACAAGGAGGCGGGTGGTTATGTGCTGCTCAACTTCAGCCAGTTGCTCGATGATGAACTGCAGATGGTCATGGTGGGGCAGCAGGACCTGGCGCGGGTAATGGAGCTGGGGGCAGCGCTGGGCATCAAGGTCGAGCCGGCGCTGGAAGCCCTGAAGGTCGCCGTACACATCTAAAGCCTGGCACAGGCCTTGTGGGTGCAACTGTCTTGCTCAATTTCTGAAAGCTGGCG
>NZ_JBICMC010000041.1:0-198788 GCF_043106005.1 Pseudomonas sp. GLN_2
CCTCAGCCCAGCGCGGTATCGAGAAGCATCATCACCGCAAACCCGCCCATCAACCCTGGGTAACGGAGCTGGGTGCAGCGCTGGGCATCAAGGTCTAGCTGGCGCTGGAAGCCCTGAAGGTCGCCGTACACATCTGAAGCCTGGCGCAGTCCTTGTGTGTGGCCTTGTGTCGCGATGGACTGCAAAGCAGCCCCGGCTTTCTCAAGCCTGCCAAATCCCTTTGCCCACCAACCGCTCTCTATCATGCGGCAAACCAAAGTCCTGCAAAGGCCCTTTAGGCACAATCCCGTTCGGGTTGATGGTCTTGTGGCTCATGTAATAGTGCTTCTGGATATGCTCCATGTTCACCGTGCCCGCCACCCCAGGCCACTGGTACAGCTCACGCAGCCAGTTCGACAGGTTGTGGTAGTCGCTCAGGCGGCGCAGGTTGCACTTGAAGTGCCCGTGGTACACCGCATCGAAGCGCACCAGTGTGGTGAACAGGCGTACATCAGCCTCGGTCAGGTACTCACCCGCCAGGTAGCGATTGCGGCCTAGCAAGGCTTCCAGGTAATCCAGCTCGTTGAACACATCGTCGAAGGCAGCTTCGTAAGCGTCTTGCGTGGTAGCAAAGCCTGCACGGTACACGCCGTTGTTCACCGCGGGGTAGATACGCGCGTTCAGTGCTTCGATGGTCGGGCGCAGCGATGCAGGGTAAAGGTCCAGGGTATTGCCGGTCAGCTCGTTGAACGCGCTGTTGAAAATGCGGATGATTTCTGCCGACTCATTGTTGACGATGCGCTTCTCTTTCTTGTCCCACAGCACAGGCACCGTCACGCGCCCAGTGTAGTGCGGGTCATCCTGGGTGTAGCGCTGGTGCAGGTACTGCAGGGCGTCGAGGTGGTCCCCGCTGGAGCCTTGCTGCTGATCGAAGGTCCAGCCATGGTCCTGCATCAGCCAGCTGACCACCGACACGTCGATCAACGGCTCCAGGCCTTTCAGCGCGCGAAAGATCAGGGTGCGGTGGGCCCATGGGCAGGCCAGCGACACATACAGGTGGTAGCGGCCGGCCTCGGGGGCGGGCAGCTGATTACGGCGCTGGGCATTCTCCCGCTTGAACGTGCCGTCCTTGCCGTTTTCATACCACTGGTCGTGCCAGCGGCCGTCGATCAATAGGCCCATTGTGAGCTCCTGAAACAAAGTTGTTTGTCGTTGGAGCCCAGTCTAGGCCAAATCGTTCGAAGAAATAGCGCAAAGATCGGGGTTCTATTATCGGCTAAATCGATCTATTTCGAGTGTCCCAGTAGCCTTGCGCTGTGACGAACGCCTGCTCGCGGTGCTGTCCCAAGCCACGCAGGGCCAGCGCCATGGTCGCAATAAGGGCCTTTTCGCCATAACTGTCTTCCACTTCGCCACGCCAGAACGCCAGCAAGTGTTCTGCCTGCAGGCTGGGCGGTTTGACATGGCGGCGTTCGCTCAGCGCTGGCCACTCTTCATCCCACGCCTCACCCGCCGTGGTGCCGTAGAGATGGCTGATGACATCGGGATTGACCTCGATTTCGCCGCCATCACCCTTGATCACCACGGCATGGTCGCCCAGCAAGCGGCTGGCCTCGCGGTGCACGGCCTGGTAACCGGGGTGAAAGATGCTCTGCAATCCACAGCGAGCGCCCAGCGGGTTGAGCACTCGCGCCAGCGAGTGGATGGGCGAGCGCAGGCCCAGGGTATTGCGCAGGTCGATCATGCGTTGCAGCTGCGGCGCCCAGTCGTGCAGCGGGAAGAATGCCAGCTGGTGCTGGTCCAGCGCGTTGCCGACGGCGGCCCAGTCGCGGCACAGCGGAATCTGCAGCAGGTCGAGCAGTTGCTCTGTATACATACGCCCGGCAGTGTGTGCGCCACCGCCGTGCATCAGGATGCGCACGCCATTGTTGGCCAGGCACTTGGCGGCCAGCAGGTACCAGGGCAGGTGACGCTTCTTGCCGGCGTACGTGGGCCAGTCCAGGTCAACGGCGATGCGCGGCGCCTGCAGGTGGGCGCGCAGGGCCTCGGTGAAGCCGGCCAGCTCTTCGGCGCTTTCTTCCTTGTGCCGCAGCAGCATGAGGAAGGCACCGAGCTGAGTGTCTTCAACCTTGTCTTCCAGCAGCAGGGTCATGGCTGCACGGGCCTCCTCGCGGGTCAGGCCACGCGCGCCGCGCTTGCCTTTGCCGAGAATGCGCACGAATTCGGCGAACGGGTGTTCGGCGGGGGTTTCCAGAGTGAGCGGACGAGGTTCGGTCATATGCAGTTGGTCGGCTTGGGCAGGCCCGCCAGCTTGGCGGCAAGTTTGGCGGGGGTGCCGTTGAACAGGCGGTTAAGGTGCGGGCTGTTGCCCTTTTCAGGGCCCAGCTTGAGGGCCGTGTACTTGATCAGCGGGCGGGTGGCCGGAGACAGCTGGTATTCCTGGTAGAACTGACGGAGCAGTTCGAGGATTTCCCAATGGTCCGCCGTCAACGGGATACCCTCGCGCTTGGCCAAAGCCTCGGCGGCGTCGTGGGACCAGTCTTGCAGGTCGACCAGGAAGCCATCCTTGTCCAGGGCGATCACCTGATCGCCAACGGTGAGCGTATTCATAGCCAGCTGTTGACCTTGTCGTATTGCAGCGACAGTTCGACGAACCCGGCGTAGTCCACGGCCGTTGCCAGGTCGTTGCCGACCGCGCGGGCCTGTACATCCTCGTCCAGGGCGAACAGGCGCTGGGCCAGGCCGGCGGCTTGCAAATGGCCGTGCGGCTCGCTGCCGGTGCGCAGGGCATACACGGCATCACCGCACAGCAGCAGGGCATCTTCGGCACCGAGCAGGCGCAGGCAACTGGCCAGGCGCTCGTCGCCAAACGGGGAATGGGCAATTACATGCAGGGTTTTCATCAGAGCGTTATCACCTGGTCGAAACGGGCTATCAGGGCGGTCAGCGCTGCGTCATCGAGCACTTGCACCGGCAGCGCCAGGGTCTCGGCTGCCAGGCCACGGCGGGCCAGGCTGTGGTTGCAGGCGAACAGTTCTTCGACACCGAACATCGGCAGCGCCTGCAGGTTGGCGGCCAGGTTCTTCTGTTGCACGGCGGCGGGTTGCTGGTCCGGCGCGAGCTGGAACACACCATCGTCGAGGAACAGCATGCCCAACGGCAGGTCGAACGCGCCGCCGGCCAGGGCGATGTCCAGCGCCTCGCGGGCAGAGGGGCCATTCCACGGTGCCTGACGGCTGATGATCAACAAGGACTTGGCCATATCAGTCGCCTCCGAAGCAGACAAGGCGATCGGCCACTTGCGCGGCCTCGTGCAGCTGGCCCAGCCCCGACAGTTCCCAGGGCTTGGGCAGGTTCACGGCCGGGCGCTGGTAGCGGTTGGCCTCGGCTTCGTCGAGCACGCCACGGCGCAGGGCGGCGGCGATACACACCACGGCGTCCAGCTGATGGGTCTGTATGAAGGTGTGCCACTGGCCAGCCACGTCCAGTTCGTCCTGGGGGGCGACGACGTTGGCCGAGGCACTGTGCACCCCGTCCTGATAGAAGAACAGTCGGGCAATCTCATGCCCGCCGGCCAGCACCGCCTCGGCGAAGCGCAGGGCGCGTCGCGAAGAGGGCGCATGGGCCGGGGAGAACACCGCGATAGCGAATTTCATGGCTAACTCATGCAAGGGAATGGTGCCATGATAAAGCAAAAAAGCCCGCACCCGCTTGTGCAAGCGGGCGCGGGCTTTTCATTCAATCTCCAGGTTCAAGCCTGCTCCTTGCCCTCCGGCAAGAACCAATTCAGCACCAGCGCACAAATCCCCCCGGTAGCCACGCCCGACTCCAGCACGTTGCGAATCGCCGCCGGCATGTGCGCCAGGAATTCCGGCACCTGCGCCACGCCAAGCCCCAGCGCCAACGACACCGCAATAATCAGCAGCGCCCGACGGTCCAGCCGGGTGCTGGCCAGAATATTGATCCCCGACGCCGCAACCGCGCCAAACATGACCATCGCCGCGCCGCCCAGCACCGGCTCCGGCACGGCCTGAATCACCCCGGCAACACTCGGGAACAGACCCAGCAACACCAGCATCACGGCAATCCACATACCGATATGACGGCTGGCAATACCGGTCAGCTGAATCACCCCGTTGTTCTGGGCAAAGATCGAGCTAGGGAAGGTGTTGAACAGGCCGGCCAGCAGCGAGTTGGCGCCGTTGACCAGCACGCCCCCCTTGATCCGCTGCATCCACACCGGCCCTTCGACCGGCTGGCGCGACACCTTGCTGGTGGCGGTAACGTCACCGATGGCTTCCAGCGAAGTGACCAGGTAGATCACCAGCATCGGAATGAACAGCGCCCACGAGAAGCCCAGGCCAAAGTGCAGCGGTGTCGGCACCTGGAACAGCGCGGCCTCGTGCATGCCGGTAAAGTCCAGGCGGCCCAGGTATCCGGCCAGCGCGTAGCCGACCACCAGGGCGATGACGATGGCGCAGCTGCGCATCCACACCACCGGGATACGGTTGAGAACGACGATGATCGCCAGGACCACGCCCGACATCAGCAGGTTTTCGCCATTGGCAAAGGTGCCATTGGCCATGGCCCCAAAACCACCGCCCATGCTGATCAGGCCGACCTTGATCAGTGTCAGGCCGATCATCAACACCACGATGCCAGTCACCAGCGGGGTGATCAGGCGTTTGACGAAGGGCAGGATGCGCGACACGCCCATCTCGACGAACGAGCCTGCGATTACCACACCAAAAATGGCCGCCATTACGCCCTCGACCGGCGTACCTTGCTTGACCATCAGCGCACCGCCGGCAATCAGCGGGCCGACGAAGTTGAAGCTGGTGCCCTGAACGATCAGCAGCCCCGCGCCAAATGGGCCGAAGCGTTTGCACTGGACGAAGGTGGCGATACCCGAGATCACCAGCGACATCGAAACGATCAAATTGGTATCACGTGCAGATACACCCAACGCCTGGCAGATCAGCAGGCCAGGGGTGACGATAGGTACGATGATCGCCAGCAGGTGCTGCAGGGCTGCCAACAGGCCGATCAACAGCCGTGGCTTGTCCTCCAGACCAAGCACCAGTTCATTGGCAGGCGCCGCTGCGCCTGGGCTGTGTTCGTGTGAGCTCATTGCTGAAAGCCGCCCCGGAAGAAAAAAGGAGCGCATTCTACGGGGTGATAGCGGATAGCGGTAGAGAAAACGGGATGACGGCCCGAGCATCTTGCAGCTCAACCCATTTCCAGCGCCCACAAAAAAGCCCGCCGAAGCGGGCTTTTTGCGGTATAGCAATCAATCAGTCATCGCGACCCATGATGCCAAACAACTGCAGCAGGCTGACAAACAGGTTGTAGATCGACACATACAGGCTGATGGTTGCCATGATGTAGTTACGTTCGCCACCATGAATGATCGCGCTGGTCTGGAACAGGATGCAGACCGACGAGAACAGCACGAAGCCAGCGCTGATTGCCAGTTGCAGGCCGCTGATCTGGAAGAAGAAGCTGGCAACGACAGCACCCAGCAGAACGAAGAAACCTGCAGTGATGAAGCCGCTGAGGAAGCTCATGTCCTTGCGGGTGATCAGCACGTAGGCCGACAGACCACCAAACACCAGCGCAGTCATGGCAAACGCGGAGCTCACTACCTCGGCGCCACCGGCCATGCCCAGGTAACGGTTGAGGATCGGGCCGAGGATGAAGCCCATGAAACCGGTGAGCGCGAAGGTGGACACCAGGCCCCAGGCCGAATCACGCAGTTTGTTGGTAAGGAAGAACAGCCCGTAGAAGCCGATTAGCACCACGAACACGTTCGGGTAGCCGACGCGCATCTGCTGGGCAACGAAAGCCATGACACCGCTGAAGGCGAGGGTAAGCGCCAGCAGGCTGTACGTGTTGCGCAGGACCTTGCTGATCTCCTGCTGCTCGACCTGCTGGCCGTGGTGGACGGCGTAATCCTGTTCGCGCATGGCGACACTCCTTGGTAAACCTGTGGTTTCGGACGTTCAGATGCTAGGAGTCTATCAGAGCTCCTGCAACCCGCGACACAGAGAGTTTGACAGCGTGTTTCATTAAGGTATTATGGCGGCCGCAAAACGAGCTGGAAGCGTGGCCGAGTGGTTTAAGGCAACGGTCTTGAAAACCGTCGATGGGCAACTATCCTAGAGTTCGAATCTCTACGCTTCCGCCATATTCAAAGCCCTGATTAGTCAGGGCTTTTTGCGTTTTTGGGGCTCTGATTTTCTATGTCATACGGATCGCGCCCGCATTTCTTTGATCATTTCCGCATGCTGTGTGCGAGCTGCTGGTAGTGGCCAAGTGATCCTGAGCCCTGCGCAAGGTTTGTCCTCGGCGATCGCAGGCGGTAACCCGTCGTTGAGCTGATGCGGCCGTTTCAAGATGTGCCGTTGATTCAGGAATCAGCCGGTATCCTGCTGGGCAGGCGATGCGCTCATGTCAAAAAGCGAGCACAACAGGTCAACCGGCGCTTCGCAGCAGAGTTGATCGATTAACGCGCGCGCTCCTGCTCCTCGGCCATCAAGCGCTCGGTAGCTCTTTAGGATCGATTTCTCCTGCGCCTGCCAAATGATCCGCGCTACCAGTTCCTGGGTTTTTGCTGCTCAGGCGTCAGCGCTTCACTGGTCGGTGTAACACCGCCACGTTCCCGCAGAGGCTGGGCGATCCACCTGGGCAAGGCTGACTCAGCCAGTCCAAGCCACCGCGCCGCCTCGATGTTGTAGCCTGGTCGAGCACCAAGCGGGCGGCTTCGCGCTGAAATGCGGATGTGAAGGTGCGGCGTTGCTTGGTCATCAGGCACCTCTCTGTGGTGGGCAGGTGTCGCTACTCGTAAATATTTATGTGATGGAAGGATGGCGGAAATTTTGACATCACCCATACATTTCACCTCTGTTGTGAATTCAGTGGTTGTCGAGCACCCGGCTATTTCCTCTGGTGGACATATAGAAGTTAAAAGTTTTATGTGTTCAACGTAGTCACTATTTATTTGCTGTGAAGACCCCTCGGTATGCCACCCTAGTATGGGGCTTCAGTTGGTGCAGTTAATCGCGCTGGCTTGTGTGAGGTTTCCTCTCCTAAGCACGAGTTTTTATCCATTGCGCAAAGCCCCCTGGCAGCTCTAGCCTTCAGCCATCCAATAAGCCTTTGGCGATCATAACAAGAGAGGGTTTCGATGAAGTACGCAGACAAGAAAATCGCCGTGGTTACAGGCGGTGCGATGGGTATCGGTGCTGAAGCTGCCGTTTCACTGGCAAAGGACGGGCATCATGTCGTCATTTGTGACATCAACGTCGACGCGGCTGAGCAATTTTCGCGACAGCTCCGTGCGGAGGGCTTCACAGCTGACGCGTGCCAGGTAGATGTAGCCTCGGTGGAGTCTGTAAGAGATGCATTTTCTTGGATCGATAGCGAGTTCGGCAGATGCGATGTGCTGGTGAATTCCGCAGGCATCGCCAAGACCATGCCGTTCCTGGAGTTTGATCTAGACGTTTTCAACAAGACCATGCACATCAACGTCACTGGCACGTTCATGTGCTGCCAACTCGCCGCTCAAATCATGCGGAAAAATGGGTTCGGCAGAATCATCAACATCGCGTCGGTCGCTGGTATGCGTGCCGTGGGCAAGGGTCGAACCGCTTACGGTACCTCTAAAGGCGCAGTCATTGCGCTGACCCGGCAAATGGCCGTGGAACTCAGTGAGTACGGTATCACTGCTAACGCCATTGCGCCGGGCCCAGTCGATACCCCAATGACCAAGGAGTTGCACAGCGACACCTTCCGCCAGGCTTATAGCAATGCTATTCCGGCTAAGCGCTACGGAACGACTCAAGAAATTGCCGGCGCAGTTAGCTATCTGGCATCTGACGTAGCCGCTTACGTGAATGGTGTTGTTCTGCCTGTGGATGGCGGGTTCCTGGCCTGGGGCGCAGGCGACCTGTAGTCGGCAATGCCACAAGCGCCCAGGCGGGCGCTTGTCTAGCTTTGAGCCATCTCTTTCTTTATCCACTTTTCCAAATCTGCTGTATCAGTGCGTAGCCTCGCATTGGGTGAAACCCACAGAACCAATTTTGCTGTCCCTTGCACAAAGCCAAAGGGAGCCACCAAGGCACCACTTTCAAGCTCTGCCTCCACCAGCATGCGTGGGACACAGGCGAACCCCAAGCCAAGCTTGGCAGCCTGGATCAGCAAGTAGAAGTGTTCGAAATACTCCATCTCAAGCAGCTCACCAGGTTCCTCCTCAATAGATGAGTACCAGTCCTTCCATGCGTGAGGGCGTGTTTTTGTGGTCAGCAAACGTTCTTTAGCTAAGTCGCTCACCTCTGTGACGCCGGACGCAGCCAGATAAGCAGGCGAACAGATCGCACCTACCCATTCGCTGGTCAAGGGTATCGGCTCGATCCCTGGCGGTGGTTCGATGCTGTCGAGGCGTATCGCGACGCTGACGCCTTCATGGGCGAAATCAATGGGGCCGTGACCCGTTTTCAAGCCTAATTCCATGGTGGGGAAGCTGCTGTGTAGCTTGGCAAGTCGAGGTAGCAGCCAATGCATCATGATCGAGGCGGAGCAGGAGAGTTCGAGCGGGCGAGGGCGAACCTCATCAATGCTCTCTTGTATCAAGGCAAAAGCCCTGGCCAAGCCCGAGGCGAGGCGTGATCCCTCTGGGGTGAGCTTGGTGCCATGTGCATTTCGGGTGAGCAGAATTACACCTAGGGCGTCTTCCAGGCTTCGGACATGACGGCTGATAGCTCCGTGAGTTACGCACAGAGCATCCGCTGCATCGCTGAACGAGCCCTTACGCGCGATCATTTCAAACGCTCGTAGAGCGTTGAGCGATGGCCTGACTGGCGACGTCATATACGCACCTCCGTAAGACCGAAGCCTCGGCCATAGCTAGGATTCTAGTGTGAGTTTTTCTCACGCTCGACGGAAATCATATCGGTTGGATTGGTAGAGGGTCAATGTATATTGATTTGAAACTGCCTTGTGCATTTCGGGCAGATTCACAATAACAAATAGATTTGAGGCACCCATCATGGTCGATCACAAGGCCGGGCGAGAGGAGTTTACTGCCCGATTTTTTGTAGAGAGCAGCTACCCGATTGAACGGGTTAGCGAGGTCATCGCAGGGGAGCAATCCAGCGGTACTTTCCTCTCACTTCCTGGCGAATCGGTGGAGCTTAAAGAACGCTCTCGTGCTCGTGTCGTAGCTATCGAGCCGCTGCCATCCGTTTCCAGCCCTTCTCTGCACAGCGACTACCTGGCTCGCCACAATCCCTCTGAGACCTACCATCGAGGTGAGGTCACTATCGCATTCCCTACAGCCAATATCGGAACGAATATCCCAGCGTTGCTCACCACCATTGCCGGCAATCTCTTTGAGATTGGCGAGGTGAGCGGGCTGAGGGTGCTAAATCTGGAGCTTCCCGAGCGGTTCGCATCGGGATTCATTGGCCCTCAATTCGGAATTGAAGGCACCAGGGCGCTAGCCGGTGTTCATGACCGACCGATCATTGGAACCATCGTCAAGCCGAGTATCGGCCTTACTCCCGAGCAGACAGCTTCTGTGGTCGATGAGCTCTGCGCCGGAGGTATCGATTTCATCAAGGATGATGAGTTGCTCATCGATCCTACCTACGCTTCGTTCGATGCTCGTCTGAGTGCTGTGATGCCTGTGCTTCATAAGCATGCAGATCGCCTCGGACGCATGCCTATGTATGCTATCAACATCTCGGGCAGCATCGACGAGATGATGCGCCGCCAAGATGCAGTGCTTGAGGCGGGTGGTACCTGCGTGATGCTTTGCCTGAATTGGGTTGGGCATTCGGCGGTAGAGCACATTCGAAAGCATGCCCAGTTGCCTATTCATGGTCATCGTAATGGCTGGGGAGCTCTGACTCGTTATCCCCAGTTAGGTTTCTCATTCGAGGTGTATCAGAAGATCTGGCGGCTGGCCGGGATCGACCATCTGCATGTGAATGGTATTCAGGGCAAGTTCTACGAGGCGGACGACTCCGTAATCTCCTCTGCCAAGAGCTGCCTTGCTCCATTTGCCGGCATGCGCCCCTTGATGCCTGTCTTCTCCTCCGGTCAATGGGCGGGCCAGGCGCCTGAGCTTTTCAACAGGCTTCAATCTGTTGACCTGATGCACCTCGCTGGCGGCGGCATCATCGGTCATCCGATGGGGATCGAAGCAGGCGTTCAAAGCATGCGTGAAGGTTGGGAGGCGGCTGTACAGCATGTGTCTCTGGAACGTTACGCAGAGGGTAGGCCAGCCTTGTCAGCTGCCCTCCAGCAGTTCGGAGGCAAATAAGTCATGAGCTCCCAGCACATTACCAAGCTCCCGTTGGTCTTTTATGGCGATGATTTCACCGGCTCGACAGATGCTTTAGAGGTTCTGACGGCTGCTGGACTCAAGTGTGCCCTGTTCCTCGCTCCTCCGACCCCAGAGCGCCTGGCAGAACTCGGTGAATTTGACGCCATCGGCATCGCCGGTGACAGCCGTGCTTTGTCCAATGGAGAGATGGATGCGGTGCTGCCCTCGATTTTCGAGGGCATCAAACGTCTGTCGCCAGCGCTGATTCACTACAAGGTTTGCTCGACTTTTGACAGCGCCGACTCCGTGGGCAGCATTGGCCACGTCATTGAGCTGGCATCCCGCATCTATGATGTCAAAGGGATCCCGATCATCGCAGGCAATCCTGCACTGGGCCGCTACTGTGTGTTCGGCAACCTCTATGCCTTGTCCAAGACAGATCACAAGGTTCACAGGATTGACCGGCACCCGATCATGAGTGCTCACCCGATTACCCCGATGCATGAAGCGGACTTGAGTATCCATATCGGCAAGCAAAAGAACTTGTCGATCGGCAAAGTTGATATTCGCCAGCTCGAAAGGAGTGCTGAGCTCAGCCGATTAGTCGACGAGATGTCACAGCAGCACGATGCAGTGCTGTTTGATGGTACCGACGACTCTCATATGACCACCGCTGGCCAAGTATTGACCGAGCTTTCATCAGGGGCAGATCCCATATTCGTTGTCGGTTCTTCCGGCGTGGAGTATGGCCTCACACAATACTGGCGTACCGCTGGGGTGTTTCCGCCACGAGCGTCGCTGGCCGCACCTCTGAAACCGGCAGAGCAGGTACTGGTGATCTCAGGCAGTGCTTCGCCGTTGAGTCAGTCCCAGATTGAAACGGCAATTGATTACGGGTTTGTAGAGCTTGAAGTCGATGCTGCCGCATTGATTACTGAGTGCCGAAAAAGTGGCGCGATACGAGATGTGGTCATGGCCGCTGTATCCCACCTCGAAGAGGGGCGATCGGTTCTGATTCACACTGCCAAAGGCCCATGCGATTCTCGGATCGAGCAGATGATCGAGGCAATGCTGCAAAAAGGCCTGCCTCGTGATGAGGCGAGGGTTCAGGGTGGGAAGCAGCTAGCAATGGAAGTGGGCCAAGTTGCGCTTGAAATCCTTAAGGCATTCCCGTTGAAAAGATTGGTGGTTTCGGGCGGCGACACATCGAGCCAAGTAACCAAAGTGCTTGCACCCGATGCTCTGGTTATCAAGTCTGATATTTCTCCCGGCGCTCCTTTGTGCCAAATGCACTCTCGTGAGTCGTACCTGAAGGATGTGGAGATTGCTCTCAAAGGTGGGCAGATGGGAGATCGTGATTATTTCGTCAAAGCACTCAGAGGTCTTGAATAATCTCTGAGGGTCTTTCAGCAAGAAAATACTTGCATATCTACAATAACAAAAGGTGAAACCATGCATACCTCTATATCGAGCCCTGTCGAAAGTGACCTCGATCACATGGATCATGACGAGAAGAAATCCATGAAAAATGTTGTGGCCGGAAGCCTGTTCGGAACAGCATTAGAGACCTACGACCTCTACCTTTATGGCACCGCGGCTGCCCTTATTTTTGGGCCTCTGTTTTTTCCAGGGACTGACGAAACAGTTTCCCGACTGGCCTCTCTTGCGTCATTCGCAATTTCTTTCGTGGCACGTCCACTAGGGTCGCTTGTACTTGGTCATTTCGGGGACAGGATTGGCCGTAAAAAGCTGCTGTACCTCACGCTTATCATTATGGGCTTGAGCACTGTAGGCATTGGTCTTTTGCCTACCTATGCCAGCATTGGCATTTGGGCACCTATCATGCTCTGCGTGCTCCGCTTCATCCAGGGCTTCGCGTTTGCGGGCGAATACAGTGGCGCAGTGCTTATGCTCTTAGAACATGCCCCAAGAAGAAGGAGAGGGTTCTATGCGGCGATCAATAACATTGGCCCAGTCTTTGGTTTCATCGCGTCAGCTGGCATGCTTTTGATCGTCAGTGCCTTGCTGTCTAAAGAGGATTTCACCGCTTGGGGATGGCGTATTCCTTTCATCGCCAGCCTTGCGTTGCTGATAGTAGGGGTGTTTGTCCGCTCCAAAGTCCCCGAGTCTCCAGTGTTCGAAAAGACTGCTGAGAAGAGGGCTGCCACGCCTGGCGACTCGCAATCACCAGCGCTTCGCTTGTTCACTCGCTATCCTAAGCAACTGATGTTGGTTGCAGGCGCCAACATCTGCCATTTCTCGACTTTCTACCTCTTCACCGTATTTGCCCTGAGCTATGGCCAGCGAGAGCTAGGCCTGTCTAATGCATTCGTGCTGTCAGTCGCAATGGTTGCAATTTGTACTCACCTGGTAGTTGTACCTTTTGCAGGGGCGATGGCAGATCGTATTGGCCGCCGTACCATGATGCTAATTGGTTTTGTCGTGACTGCACTTGCAGCCTTTCCTTTCTGGCACCTCTTTTCAACCGGCGAGTTCTGGCCAATGGTCGCTGGGTCGTGCCTGTTCATGACCGGATATGGCTTGGTATATGGGGCAGTGCCATCTTTTACGGGCGAAGCTTTTGGGCCTAGCGCTCGCTTCACGGGTTTCGCAATGTCTACTAACGTCGGCGGAATCGTAGGCGGAGGTACCGCTCCAATTGTCGGGGCATTCCTCCTGAGCCATTACGGTTCGCCTTATGCGATTTCGATGCTCACCCTAGCACTCGCGGCTTTCTCTGGACTCTGTGTCTACCTGTCGGCCGAGACAAAAGACGGGGACATCGTCGACGAATGACCCAGGCATTTGCGTGCCTCCCGGGAGGTACGCAGTCTCGGCTGTAAACCCCATCTTGCATTGCTGTGTGCTCAGCCAGCAATTAATTTTCGAACTTACTCAGTGAGATGAGAGCATCCTCGTCCCTGGAAGGTATCGGTATGACCATCCGTAGAACAAAGATTGTTGCAACTCTAGGCCCAGCTAGTAATTCGCCGCAAGTCATTGAAGCGCTGATCTTGGCCGGGCTAGATGTGGCGCGTTTGAACTTTTCTCATGGCAGTCCAAGTGAGCACATTGCTCGCGCTCGCTTGATTCGTGAGATCGCTGCCAAACACGGTAGGCATGTGGCTTTGCTGGGCGATTTGCAGGGCCCTAAAATCCGTATTGCGAAGTTCACTAACAAACGGATCGAGTTGAAGGTTGGCGATACTTTCTCGTTCTCCACGCGCCATCCCCTCACATCAGGCAATGAGCAGGTTGTGGGAATTGATTACCCCGACCTGGTAAAGGATTGTGGTGTCGGCGACGAGCTGCTGCTTGATGATGGGCGCGTGGTTATGCGGGTAGAGTCGACTACGCCCGAAGCCTTACATTGCATCGTCACTGTGGGCGGGCCTCTGTCAGATCACAAGGGGATAAACCGCAAGGGGGGCGGGCTCACTGCTCCTGCCCTTACCGAAAAAGACAAAGCTGATATCAAACTCGCTGCCCAAATGGATCTCGACTATTTGGCCGTTTCATTCCCTCGGGATGCCAAGGATATGGAGTACGCCCGCAAGCTGCGTGACGAGTCAGGAGGGACAGCCTGGCTGGTGTCGAAAATCGAACGAGCAGAGGCTGTTGCCGATGATCAGACGCTCGATGAGCTGATCGCAGCGAGTGATGCGGTCATGGTCGCTCGGGGAGATCTTGGTGTGGAGATTGGAGATGCGGAGCTAATCGCTATCCAAAAGAAGATCATTCTGCATGCCCGGCGCAACAACAAAGCGGTGATCGTTGCGACCCAGATGATGGAGTCGATGATCTCCAGTCCGATGCCTACCCGCGCTGAAGTGTCAGATGTGGCCAATGCGGTACTCGACAATACTGACGCCGTAATGCTGTCCGCTGAAAGCGCTGCCGGGACATACCCTGTCGAGGCAGTACGTGCCATGGCTCGTATTTGCAGCGGGGCTGAAAAGCATCCAACCAATGTAAAGTCTAGTCATCGATTGCATACAACCTTTGGGCGTTGTGACGAAAGCATTGCGCTGGCCGCACTCTACACCGCGAACCACTTTCCTGGTGTAAAGGCAATCATCTCGCTCACCGAGAGTGGCTTCACACCCTTGATTATGTCTCGGCTTCGTTCTCATGTGCCGATCTATGCGCTTTCGCCTCATCGCGCTACCCAGGCTCGCTCCTCGCTGTTCCGTGGTGTTTATCCGATAGCGTTTGACCCTGCCTCACTGCCCTCTGAAGCAGTAAGCGAAGCCGCTATCGGCGAATTGCGCAAGCGTGATTTGGTACAGCCTGGAGACCGGATAATTCTAACTAAGGGTGACAGTTACAATGTGGTGGGGGGTACGAACGGCATGAAAATCCTCCAAGTATAACGCTCAGTTTATTGAATTGATTCTAGAGGTGGATGCATCAGCTTTGATGCCCTTAAAGTTCTGCCTCTAATCCTTGTCGAATAAATGCGGCGGCTTCACGCTACCGGTACTCCCCTGGGAGTAACTTCAGGGGTGTCCGCTGTTACCAGAGGGTTCCAAATGATTGTTCAACAGAAAGTTGTTGGGTCTGCTTTGGATCAAGATTTTAAGTCTGATGATTGGCCGCGCGATTTTGATATTCGAGCTGAGTTTGCCGAGCAGCAAGAGTTGCTGGGCGCTCATTATCAATATGCCGAATGTGCATCGCAGTTGGAGGAAAGTAGTGATGAGTGAGCTTACTCGCATCAAGAAGGTCTTCGCTCGTGAGATCTTGGACTCTCGAGGCAACCCTACCGTAGAGGCTGTCGTTATTTTAGGTTGTGGAGTAACAGGGGAGGCCAGCGTACCGTCAGGGGCGTCCACCGGCTCCCGAGAAGCCCTTGAACTGCGTGATGGATCATGGCGTTACAAGGGAAAAGGAGTAATGCGTGCCGTCGAAAACGTGAATGTCGCGATCCACGAGCGCATTCTAGGCCTGGACGCACTGGATCAGCGACTAATTGATCAAGCAATGATCTCTCTTGATGGTACTGACTCGAAGTCAATTCTTGGTGCTAACGCTATTCTTGCTGTTTCTTTGGCCACAGCTAAAGCTGCCGCAGCCGCGCAAGGTATCCCATTGTACGAACACCTTGCGAAGCTATTTGGCGGTAACCCCACTTACTCTATGCCTGTGCCGATGATGAATATCCTCAACGGTGGTGAGCATGCTGATAATAATATCGATATCCAAGAGTTTATGATTCAGCCGATTTCAGCTCCAAATTTTAGAGAGGGTTTGCGAATTGGCGCTGAAATATTTCATACCTTGAAGGCCGTGCTTTCAGAGCGTGGCCTAAGTACCTCTGTTGGTGATGAGGGTGGCTTCGCACCCTCCTTGGCCTCGAATGAAGAAGCGCTCGTTGTTATTGCCGAAGCTGTTAGTCGCGCAGGCTACGAGCTAGGCCGAGACGTAATGTTGGCATTAGATTGCGCGGCCTCCGAGTTCTACAAGGATGGTAAATACAACTTGGCAGGTGAGGGGAGGTCTCTGACTTCCGAGCAGTTTGTTGACTATCTTGCTGATCTCTGTAGAAAATATCCGATTGCGTCTATCGAAGATGGTCTGGATGAGAGTGATTGGGATGGGTGGGCATACTTAACCGCTGAACTGGGGCAGAAAGTTCAACTGGTGGGGGATGATCTTTTTGTCACTAATCCAAAAATTCTGCGCAAGGGTGTCGAACAAGGAGTTGCCAATTCCATTTTGATCAAACTTAATCAAATCGGAACTTTAAGTGAGACGTTTGATGCCATACGTATGGCGCAAGAGGCTGGTTATGCTGCAGTGATTTCTCATCGATCAGGGGAAACGGAGGATACAACAATTGCCGATTTGGCCGTAGCGACTAACGCCGGGCAGATAAAAACCGGCTCGCTGTGTCGTTCAGATCGTGTTGGGAAGTACAACCGTTTGCTTCGTATTGAGGAGGCTCTTGAAGGCCAGGCGTCCTAAGGTGCTGGGACAATCCTCGTAGATGCCGACTGACCATTGCGCGCACGGTTTACTTCTAAGTTGATGTATGAGCCGTACGTGCCAGGATTATTATTCAGAGGTTTTCATATGCCAACCTGCACTCTAATTGTTTTGGATGGAATTGGACTCAGGTCTCAGCGGGAAGCCAACGCGTTAGCTGCTGCCAACACTCCGACCCTGGATTACCTTTTCGAAAATTACCCCCACAGTGAGATTGCGACGTCCGGTATCGCTGTAGGGCTTCCTGATGGTCAAATGGGCAATTCCGAGGTCGGTCATATGAACCTCGGAGCGGGCCGGATCGTTTATCAAAATTTTTCGCGGATCAACAAAAGTATCGAAGATGGCTCATTCCATGAGAACGATGCTTTTCTAGAGGTTTTGAAACGTACAAGACAACGAGGTGGTTCAGTTCATCTGCTTGGTTTATTGTCACCTGGCGGTGTACATAGTCACTTGGATCATTTTGTTGCAGCAGCCGGTTTGGTTGCGGCGAATGGTATCGAGCAGTGCTATGTTCATGCGTTCCTTGATGGACGAGATACCCCACCCAAAAGCGCTTCATCATCTATTTCTGCCCTTGAGCTTGAGTTGGCAAACAATGGCGGAGGTCGGATCGCGTCGTTAGTAGGGCGTTACTATGCAATGGATCGAGATAACCGCTGGAGTCGGGTAGAGACGGCCTACAGGTTAATTGTTCAAGGACAAAGCAAGTTTCACTATGATACTGCGCAGGAGGCTCTTCAAGAAGCCTATGCACGTGACGAAACCGATGAGTTTGTCCAGGCAACCTCGGTTGGTAGCCCTGTTGTCATGAGTGAAAACGATGCAGTCATACTATTGAATTTCAGGCCTGACCGATCTCGTCAAATTTGTAGAGCGCTCACTGATTACAATTTTTCTGAGTTCGAGAGACCTTTTGTCATAGGAAAAGAGCAGATGCTCACTATGACGCGCTACGCAGAAGAGTTTGATGTGCTATGTGCTTTTCCGCCCGAGCCTATTAGAAACAGCCTGGGTGAGTACATGGCCCGGCTGGGAAGGTCTCAACTTAGAATTGCCGAAACAGAAAAGTATGCCCATGTTACGTTTTTCTTTAACGGGGGCAGGAAGAGCCATGCTCACTGGAAAAGAGGATTCTTGTTAACTCTCCGCTGGTTGAGTCCTACGATCTTCAGCCCGAGATGAGCGCCTTTGAGTTGACGGATCATCTAGTCGCGGAAATTTTAAGTGCCAATCATGACTTGATTGTATGTAATTATGCTAACGGGGACATGGTTGGTCATAGTGGTGTTTTTGAAGCTGCTGTAAAAGCTGTGGAAGCCGTCGATCAATGCCTTCGGCGTGTTGTAGATGCAGTGCTTGTATCGGGTGGCAATTGTCTGATAACTGCAGATCACGGCAACGTTGAACAGATGTGGGATCCAGAGGCCGGACAAGTTCACACTGCCCATACGCTTAATCCCGTTCCTCTTATCTACATTTCCGGTGGGAGTAAATTTGGTCTTAGTAATGGTCGGCTGTGTGATATTGCTCCAACCATTCTGGATATCCTAGATCTTCCGCAGCCCAAAGAGATGACGGGTGTTTCGTTATTGAAGTCCATTAGTCAATAATGCATCCTTTACCTGCTCATCCGTGCTACGCAACCGGTCATAGTGCGCAGTATCGGCAACAGGGTACGTTCAGTTGCAGGTGGGTTTCGACTGAGGGTGGTGCTTCACGGCCTGTCAGACGGACCACGACATTCGGGATGGGGTCAGCGCTCAGGCTGCCAGACGCCAAAACTGGCTTTACCGCTGCGAGGACAGTTCAGGCCTGCGATGGGTCCATGGCTGGCAATCACACCATCATCGGCAATCATGACGATCCGAGAGGGATGGCGCCGACTGCTGACCCCAGTCCAGGACTTCTGCGACGCTGAGACCGTTGTACTGCAGATGGATCACCTCGTGCCATAACGCCGATAGCGCTGGGCAAGCCAGGCATTCAACGCTTTGATGCTATGACAAGTGCTTAGGGGCAGCATCATTTGGTCCTTTCCTGCCATGCCAAAGGCGAAAAATGGCTGCGCGACAGCCCGCATGCTGCGCGACAGCCCGCATGCTGCGGGAAGCGCGGTGACCGATATGCCGGTATCCAGATGATCCAACATCATCTGCTTGGCCGTTGTGACCTGCCAGGGTTTGAGCCGCCCAGTCGACTGAATCGCGACGGTGGCTATAACGATGCCTTTAGTACTGTTCATGGGATCAATTCATCCTGAAAATCTGTAGATGGCTTGATCCGGGCAGCACGATTCGCTGAAGCCTCGTCTGACGCTTCAGAACACTCCGTAACGATTGGTAGCCCGGATCAGCTCGATCCAGCCCCGCTTGTTGATCAGGAACCAACTTTGGGGCTGATCAGGCATCAGACCGATGCGGGCACGGGGGCCAGGGTTGGGCCGTGTTGAACGCGCTCTGGCGCTTTGTGCACCATGGTGTAGGCATAGTCGACGCCCATGCCGTAGGCACCCGAATGCTCTTTGACCAGTTCCATGACCGCATCGTAGGTGTTGCGGTTTTTCCAGTCGCGCTGCCACTCCAGTAGCACCTGCTGCCAGGTAACTGGTACCACGCCCGCCTGGATCATGCGCTGCATGGCGTAGTCGTGAGCCTCCTTGGTCGTGCCCCCGGAAGCGTCGGCAACCATATAGATCTCATAGCCTGCATCGTGCATGGCGGACAGCGCGAAGGTGGTGTTGCAGACCTCAGTCCACAGGCCCGAAACGATGATCTTGTTTCGACCATTCTTCTTCAGCGCGTCACGTACCTTCTGGTCGTCCCAGGAGTTCATGGACGTGCGCTCGAGCAGCGGAGCGTCAGGGAATACCGCGAGCAGCTCGGGGTAGGTATGCCCGGAGAAGCTCTCGGTTTCGACTGTGGTGAAGATGGTGGGAACATTGAAGATCCTGGCTGCTTTGGCCAGGCCCACGGTGTTGTTCTTCAGGGTCTGCCGGTCAATGCTCTGCACGCCAAAAGCCATTTGCGGTTGCTGATCGATGAAGATCAGTTGGCTGTTGAGCGGGGTCAGGACTTCAGTGTGTGGCTTGCTCATTGTTCTTCCCTTTTGCTGAACGGTGGCGAGAGTTTTTCGGCGGGATGTCGCCGAGTGCCAGCACAAGATAGCGAAACACTCAGCGAAATAGTGGCGCACATTTGCGCTCTTGTGGGCGCATTAATGCACCCTGGATGACGTTCAATCCGGTGCTAGGATCTCGGCCAGTCGGATCACGTCGATCCATTTTTCGCCAAGGAGAATCCAATGGCTGCTTCACGACCTTTCAACGACGACACCGCCTACTGGGGCGTTTCATGGGAAGAGGGCTACGGCTATCCGCAAGCGCGGCGAGTTGGCAACGAGATCTTCATCTCGGGGCAGTTCAACCATGACGAAGAGGGCAACCTGGTAGCGCCGGCGCCACTGGATGCTGACGGTCGTCCGAGCGATTTTTCGTCAATGGGCGAACAGATGCGGGTTTCCTACGACAACATCGCCAAGCTGTTGGCCTTGTATGGCGCTACGATGCAGGATGTCGTTGAGGAGACGCTGTATGTGTTGGACATGGACGCAGCCTTTGCCGTAGTCGGCAAGGTGCGCAAGGCGGCCTATGGCACCGAGCGACCGCAGGCGGCCAGTAATATCATCGGTGTATCGCGGCTTGCACAGCGCCCCCAGCTGATCGAGATCGTGTGTCGTGCTGTGATCGGCGCCCAAGCCAAATAAACGGCGCCTCCGATTTCAACTAGGAAGCAGGGATGGCCTGCTGACCTTCGACCAGAGGTTTAAGGTCCGCCACGGCAGCCGCGCAGAACGTCATGAATGCTTTTACCCGCCAGGACTTTCTGATGTCCTGGTGGGTGAGCAGCCATAACTCATCCTGAAGCTCCTGCACCACTGGGCCGGCTCGAACCAACCCCGGGGTGATGTCGCCCAGCATGCAGGGGAGGAAACCAAAACCGAGGCCCGCCGCAATAGCGGCACTTGCTGCCGCCACGGAATCAGTGCGGTAAGCAATATGCTCCGAGGGCACTCGACATTCGACGTAGCTCGTTGCCTTCAAACCGCACAGGCCCCCCGAGTAGGATACCCATGCCTGACCCTCAGCGAAGGGATCGGTAATCGCCGCCTGCTTGACGCTGCCATATGCCGCCCACGCGATGTTGGCGAGCTTGCGGCCCACGAGGGTGTCCGTCGGTTTTTTGGTCGCGCGCACCGCAATATCCGACTCGTCCCTCGCCAAACTCAACGTCTGGTTGCCGACCAACACCTCGATGGTAATCCCCTCATTGAGGGCTTTGAAGTCCGCGATGATCGGCGTGAGAAAGTACAGCAGCAGCGAGTCGCTGGTAGTGATTCGCAGCTTTCCCAGGGGGCCTTGGCCGGCGCGGGACACCCTGCGGGTGACACTGACGATGTCCAGCTCAACGCGCTCGGCCAGTGCACGCAGCTCGACGCCTTCGGCAGTCAGCAGATACCCCGCCTTGCGATGATCGAAAAGCGCGACCCCAAGCGTCTTCTCAACTTGCGCGACCCGGCGCGAGACGGTGGACACATTGATGCCGAGCTTCTTGGCCGTGGCAGAGCGGTTGCTACAGTCACTTAGCGTTTTAATGATCCGCAAGTCGTCCCAGGAAAGTTGGCTGACAGCTTCGCCGACATCCCACTTCGGGCCGTGGGCATTCGCAGGGATGGACTGGGCACTTCCGGGTGACGGCTTCACGACAATCATTCCAGGTGGGGAGGGCTGATGATACGAGAAGGAGCTTGGCCAACCAAGGTGGGGTTAGAAGGCGTGCCTGGTTAATGGTCAGAAGAATGCCGGCTGCTAGGCGGGCAAGCACTATCACGCGGGGAAAGCTCGAGTAACTCGATCCAACGATTTATGAAGTCTCACCCGACTGCTTGTCTGCCGGAGCTCCATGAAGAGACCTCAGTTTCGGTGTCGACCCGCACTCAAACTGAACGGCGAGATCAGCGTGAGGGTCGGAACGATAACTGTCACGAAAAAGGATGTTAACGATGAAAGCGATGACTCGACTGTTCACAGGCTTCGCCATGGTCGCCGCAATGGCAAGCACTGCAGCATGGGCGGATCAGCCTGGAGCAGATTGGAAAGTAACCAAGGATCAGGCCGAAGCTACCTTAAAAGGCGCCGGCTACACGCAGATCACCAAGATCGAGGCCGATGATGGTCATTGGGAGGGCGAAGGTATGAAAGCTGACGGCAAGCAGTACGAGTTTCAGGTCGATCCGCACGACGGCAAGATCATCAAGGACGAGCTGGATAACTAATCAGGGCGGTTGTTGCTCTCTGATCGGCCCGCGATTTGTGCGCGGGCTTTTTTTCGCCTATCAACTGGGAAAACTGTACTGTTTCGTTAGCCGGTCATTCCGTCATTCTTGAATGGTGGCTTCGAAGATATTGGGGAAGCCAGGGTTATCCCTCTCCCTGGCTATTTGCTCAGCGATTGTCTTCCGTCATTCCGCTGTCTTCGTCCTGAATCGCTTGCGACTCATCGTCCATACTTTCCTCCCGGTCAGATTTAATGCCGGTGGAATGGCCTCCTTGGCCACCCCGTTGGGTTGCACCACCGGCACGCTGAGGATCGTCTTCCTGAAGGTTACTGCCGCTGCCATGCCCCGTTTGCTGATTCTCAGGTCTCCCGCCGGACATTTGACCACCTTTCTGGCCGGCTTCAGACGCCCGTTGTGGATCATTGGCAAAATTGCCAGGGTTGTTTTGAGCGGTGCCGCCTTGCTGACCAGCCTTGTCTTGATCGTTAGCCATGATCTCGCACCTCGTGTGTTCACACAGAGAGTCTGTGTTTTCTTCGGATGCCGGGAGAGTGCGGGATGCTTCCTTTACTTTCGTGCGAGCTGACCGGGGGCGCGAAAGATGGTAAAGCGCAACGTATCGTGTGATAAAGATCGTTGCAATGGTATAGTGTGGCTATCTGAGCGCGGCTAGATAACTTCCAAGAGTGCCAGACGCTGCCGGATGTCGGCGATGAGCCGTCTGCCTTCTGCCTGCATCAGATCGCCATAATGGGCAATTGCGCCACACCTTCGGCACGTGAGGATGGCCTTTTTGTTCAACTTTATTGGTGTCACAAGGTCTTGCCCATCGCATTTCCCTATTGGCTGGAACGGCTGTTCGCTTTCTCAGATGTCGACGTGGCGGGACGATGCAGATGAGCACCTGTTGGATCGGTGATCTGAATAACGTTGCCGTGTTGCCAACCATCCGCCTTGGGATCAGCCGCAGGGATTTGAATGTCAGCCCGCTGAGCTTTGGTTTTTGCCGCATCCACCCCCAGACGGCGATTGCGCTGCTCGACCATCGCCGGGTCAGCCTGGCCATCCATTGTGAACCCCATCATCAACTGCGGAACGCCCACAGGAAGAGCTTTATCCTGGTCGGTGTGCCACGTGTGCCATGTCTTCCCGTAGGTATGGGCAAGCCGCTCCATCAGCGCATGTTCAGCAGTCGCGGGGATGCCTGGTGCAACCAACTGACCGGACGAGACTTCATAGCCGTGGCTGTGCCACATCGCCTTCTCGTTGGCCGGCAGACCAGCAAACAGCTTTTCGTCGATGATGTACTCGACACCCATGATCTTCGCTTCCTTGATATTACCGTCGAAGATGACGCACTGGATGACATCCTCATTCAGGATGGAGCAGTAGTGATGCGCTTCCATCTGCACATCAGGATGTCCGTTGTAAAAGTGGAAGCCATCCAGGTAGGCGTTGATGGCCTCAATGGGCGGCTTGGCCTGCAAGGTCGCGGCGCCGGCTTCCAGCAACTGAGTCTTTGCGGATTCGGGCCTGCCAGGCGTCTCCACAGGCGACTTCGTCTCAGGAGCAGAGCAAGCCCACAGAAGACTACAGGCCAGGGGTAGGGTTATAAATCTGATGAGTTGTGGCATGAGAGTGGCTCTAGCTAGTGTCCTCAAGGGACAGCCTGGGCCTGCTGAACGGACAACTCAGAAGACAAACGGCCGAATTCTAGGCAAAAGAAAGCCCGCTGCTAGGCGGGCTAATGGGAGCTTCTATCACACGGGGGGATAGGACGAGTGTTGCCTAGGTGTCGTGAAAATGGGGTGAAAGAAAAGTCCCTACAATGTCATCGCAGGGTTCTCCAACGCAGGGCCAGCCTATGCGCGTGATCTGCGACAGAGATATGCGACGGTTCACGTCATTGAATCTTTTGGTCAAATGGCAAGCGCAGCGCGCCGGCCCAATGGGACAGAGGCGTGAGGAAAGCCCTGATTATTCAGGGCTTTTTGCGATTCTTAACCGATGCACGTTCCCCTCCTGCCGCAAGGTCAGGGCTTGGTTTACCGTGGCTTCCCCGACTTTCACTTCCACGGCAATAGCGATTCGTAATCCTCAACCTTCGCGGCATGCGGCAAGTCCTCCAGTACGTGGCGAAGCCATGCATAGGGTTCTTGGCCGTTGGCTTTGGTGGTTCCAGCAAGCTCTACAATTGTGCGCTGACTGCAGCGACGTTCGTGGCGACTGGCCTGGGGGCCTCATCGCTCACACCTTCAACTCTCGCTCAACGGCGAACGAGTGCTCGCGACACGCAAGGCGTCACGGGGCAGGGCGGCTGAATAAGGACGTTCCCCGTCGAGTATTTACATTCAATTCGTATGATAATAAGGTTTTAATCATACGAGCTGCATGTATTTTACCTTGAGCGTGACTGCCCAAGGGCCTTTCGATAAGGAGAGTCGAGCGTGTTCAGTACCTACCGCGAGTTGTTCCAGGCCAGAGGCGCCAAGGGCTTCGCCTTGGCCGGCCTGCTGGCCCGGCTGCCGTTGCCGATGACCGGTATCGGGATCATCACCATGTTGTCTCAGATCACCGGCAGTTACGGCCTGGCCGGTGCGGTGGCGGCCACCTTCGTGCTGACCTATGCACTGATGTCGCCGCAGATCTCGCGCCTGGTCGACCGCCATGGCCAGGGCCGCTTATTGCCGGCCGCCGCCGGGCTCAGTGTGCTGGGCATCCTTCTGCTGTTGGCTTGCAGCTATTGGCGGCTGGCGGACTGGACCCTATTCGTCGGGGCCGCGCTCGCCGGCTTCATGCCCAGCATGTCGGCGATGGTGCGCGCGCGCTGGACCGCGATTTACCGCGGCAAGGCGCAACTGAAGACAGCCTACTCGCTGGAAACCGTTCTTGACGAAGTCACCTTCATTGCTGGCCCGCCGATTTCGGTGGGGCTGAGCGTGGCGGTACTTCCGCAGGCCGGTACATTGGCTGCTGCCGTGTTCCTGGCCGTCGGCGTGTTCGCCTTGGCGGTGCAGGTCGGCACCGAGCCGCCAGTAGAGGCCGATGCCGCCACCGGGCAAGACAGCATGTCGGTGTTCAGGCTGGCCGACGTACGCCTGCTGACCTTGCTGATGGTCGCTATGGGCTTGATCGTCGGTACGGTCGACATCGTCAGCGTGGCATTCGCCGAGCAGATGGACATGCCGGCTGCGGCCAGCGTGGTGCTGTCCTGTTATGCCATCGGCTCCTGTGTCGCGGGGCTGGTGTTCGGTGTCCTGAAACTCGATACCCCGCTACACAAGCTGCTACTGCTGGGTGGGTTGGCGACGGCGGCGACAACCTTGCCGCTGCTGGTGGTGGGAAACATCATCGGGCTGGCCATTGCCGTGCTGGTTGCGGGACTGTTCTTCGCCCCGACCATGATCGTGGCGATGTCGCTGGTAGAGCGCATCGTTCCCGAAAGCAAGCTGACTGAAGGGATGACCTGGTTGCTCGCCGGTCTCAACGTTGGAGTTGCCGGCGGTGCCGCAGCGTCTGGGCAGGTGGTCGATAGGTGGGGTGCCCAGGCCGGATTCAACGTGGCCTTGGCCGGCGGGGCCGCAGTGTTGTTGGTCGCGCTTTGGGGCTACCAGCGCATGCGCGCCCGAGCCCGACAGGCGTCGTATTCGCTTTGATCGGCTTCAGGGCTGGCCGCCAGGCTTGGTGGCTCGGTCACCGCGCGACGATACGACAGGCTTGTCAGTGCGCCTCGCGCCCAAGACAATGCGTGCAAGCGGTATGAATACTCGTATACGCCTACCCCATGCCGCCAGAACACAAGGAATAGCTGGATGGTTCGCCGCACCCGCGCCGCAATGCAAGAAACCCGAGCCCTGTTACTGGCCACCGCCCGCCAGATGTTCAGCGAGCAGGGGTTTGCGCACGCCTCAATGGATGATCTGACCGCCCGGGCGGGCTTGACGCGGGGGGCGTTGTACCACCACTTTGGCGACAAGAAGGGGTTGCTGGCAGCCGTCGTTGAGCAGCTCGACGCTGAAATGGACGAGCGCCTGCGTGCTATTACCGAGACCGCCGATAACGCTTTGGACGGCTTCCGCCAACGCTGCCACGCCTACCTGGAGATGGCGCTGGAGCCCGAGATCCAGCGCATCGTGCTGCGCGACGCCAGAGCGGTGTTGGGGGGCGGCTCGCCTGAGGCCCAGCGGTATTGCATAGAGTCGCTGCGCCAGTTGATCGACAACCTGGTACTACAGGGCGTTTTCGTCAACGCGCACGCTCAAGCGCTGGCTGCGTTGATCTACGGCAGCTTGGCTGAAGCGGCTGTGTGGATCGCGGAGGCCGAAGACGGCAATGCTCGCTTGGCGCAGGCTGGCAAGGCGTTTGACCTGCTGTTGCTCGGGGTGCTAAAGCGGCCAACAGACTCTACGGAGGCGTGAATGCGCGCGACAGTTCCGCCCTGTTGGGAGCCCCGTACCCCTCAGGGCAGTTCCGCTACCTGACTACCCGTTAACGTCTGGCAGGGCAGGCTTGGTGCTGCTCAAGGTTTTTCGGTAGCGCTCGGTTGGCGAGCGGCGGGTTCTGTGGAAGAAGACGCGGCAGCATGAAGCTTGTCGGTAATCTGCTTGGCCAAGGCATGGTAAAGCGAGACTGGAGACACCCATCCAGAGATCGCCGCCGCCATCAGTGTCGCGGCCAACATGGGAATGGCCAGGTCCGGGCTGTGTGTCAGTTCAAGCACGATGACCGAGGCGGTCAGTGGCGAGCGTGTCACACCGGCCAGGTATGCGCCCATGCCGAGTAGTGCGCCTGCCTGAGGGTCAACATCGGGCAGCAAGCTCAACAGCGGCGCAAAGGCGGCGCCGATGCTCAGCGAAGGCGAAAAGAGCCCGCCTGGAATCCCGGAAAGATAGGACGCGACGTTGGCCAGAAACTTCCACAGGAGAAAGCTTGTGTCCGTGATCGGCTGCCCCTCCAGCAACGCACGCGTTTCTTCATACCCGGTGCCGAATACATGATTGCCAGAGACGAGCCCCAAGGTGGCCAGCAGCAACCCACAGGTGGCAGCAAAGCGCACTGGATAGCGTCCGCGTAACGTACAGACCTGGCCGAGTATACCCTTGTCGGTGGGCAGCACAAGCTTGGCGTAAAAACCACCCAGCAGCCCGCCCAGCACTGCACAGGCAGGAACGACGCTCCAGCCCCAGCCCACCGGCATCCGACCGCTGATCTCGCCAAAGTAGGCGTAATGCCCCATCAGCCCCAGCGTCACGACCCCGCCGATCAGCACCGCAGTGAGCACCAAGCCACTGAAACGTTGCTCGAACGTGCGGCTCAACTCCTCAATGGCAAAGACTACCCCCGCTAACGGGGTATTGAAGGCTGCGGCAATACCCGCGGCGCCTCCGGCGAGCACCAGGCCAGCGATGGTGCGCCGGCCGTGCAGGCCTAAGCGTCGGCCAAAGGAATAGAGCACTGCGGCGCCGATGTGGACGGTCGGGCCTTCCCGGCCAACCGAACCGCCGACCAGCAGGGCGCCCAGCGTCAGGCTCATGCGTGCTGCAGCCACAGGGAGCGAGAGTAATCGGGCGCGCAGCCGGCGAGAGGGCATTTCCAGGGCGGCGATGACTTGGGGGATGCCGCTACCCTTGGCATTCTCAAACCATCGTTGCGTCAGATAAGCCAGGGCCGCGAAACCCAGCGGAGTGATGAGAAGAGGTGACCAGGGTGCCCATTCCAGCAAGCGCTTGAACGAAGCGAACGCCGCGTCGGCTAGCCAGGCGAATGCCAGCGCAACGAGCCCCACCAGCAATGCCCCGATCCAGAACGCCAGTCGCTGACGCCATTCTCGCCAGCGTGAACGGCGGGGGAGTGAAGGAGCAGGTCGGGTAGGGTCGGACATTGCCCACACATGGCTGACTTGGAAAACCGAGAGTATGGCGTGTTTTCCCGCACAGGCCTACCCGACACAGGTTGTAGCCGCGCCGGGAGTGGCGATCCGCTTGCCCGACTGCAAGGGATCGCCAGTCTCGGAACGTGGCTAGGTGGGCGAACCTGCTTTGGTAGCAGACGCTGCGCTACGTAGGCTCCACACCCCCCAGGTCAAACCCAGTACGGCCGCGATCAACGATGCAGATAGCACGCCGAGTTTCGCTGCCCCAAGTGAGCCAGGGTCGACGAACGCGAGGTTGGCGATGAAGATCGACATGGTGAAACCGATGCCGGCCAGCAGCCCGACCAGGATGATGCTACGCCAGTTGACCTCGGCGGGAAGCACGCACCAGCCCAGGCGGACCATCAGCCAACTGACGCTGACGATGCCCAAGGGCTTTCCTGCAACCAGGGCGACAGCGACGGCGATCATGACCCACTGGGGGCCTTCTGCGGACAGGTCGACACCCGAAAGGCTGACCCCGGCGTTGGCCAAGGCAAACACCGGCATGATGCCGAAGGCTACCCAGGGGTGCAGGGTGCCTTGCATGCGCACTACCGGCGGCAGCAGTTCGCGCTGGGCCAGGCGCAGTCGTTTCAACGGGTCCATGAGGTCGCTGGCATCTTGCTCAGGCGCCTTGGCGCGCCCCAGCAATTCGCCGGTGAAGCGGGTAATGGCGTCCAGTGGGCGCTCACGCATCGGCATCGCGGTCACAGGTGTCATCAGGCCTAGCACAACGCCTGCGAGGGTCGGGTGGGCGCCGGTCAACAAGATGCCCAGCCAGACGATCGCACCGGGAAGGACGTAGGCGTAGGCTGAACCCACACCGATCTTTTGAAGCCCGATCACCATTAGCAGGCCGATCAGTGCAACGCCGAAACCGGTGTAATCAAGGCCGCCCGAGTAGAAGAACGCGATGATCAGGACTGCGATGATGTCATCGATGATTGCCAGGGCGAGGAGGAACACACGTACATTGGACGGGATCGACTTGCCGAGCAGTGCCAATACGCCCACCGCAAAGGCGATATCCGTCGCCGTTGGCACGGCCCAGCCTTGCTGGTCTGCCGGCGCGTGACCAAAACTCAGGTAGAGGAGTGCAGGCACGGCCACGCCGCCGACAGCGGCTGCCATGGGGAGTGTGGCTTGGCGCAGGCTGGACAGTGCACCCTCGTGGATTTCGCGGCGGATCTCCATGCCCACGACCAGGAAAAAGATGGTCATCAGGCCATCATTGATCCAGAAATGCAGGGACTGCGAATAGACATGCGAGCCCACGCCGAACGTCAACGGCGTATGCCAAAGGGCTTCATAACTGTCAGCAGCCGGGGAATTGGCCCAGATCAGGGCAGCGACTGCGGCAATCAACAGAACGATGCCGCTGACCGCTTCAATGTGCAAAAAGCGTTCAAGGTTGGCGAAGGCGCGCTCGGCGAGTTTCTGGGCGCGAGGTAATTCTACTTTATGCATAGGCACAGGTGCTCCCGCATGGCGGCCCGACCTGCGCTGTTCTTTAACCTGCCCCACTGCACCGTGCAGCTGGCACCCGTGCGGTAGTCTACCGAATAACCACTCGCAGATGAATAAAAAGCGCCAAACCATTCACTCCAATGGGGCGTCGGTTTGAGATTTTTTCCTGCAGACGGTAGGGTTTGTGGTTGTTTTTGAGCATGCCGGGCTTGGCAGACGGGAGTTTATCCAGCTGCTAGCCTTGGTAAATGTTGTCGTGCCCAGGCACGCTGTGCTCATCGCCTTGCAAGGAGAACTGCCGCTATGACTGCAGCCCCCAAACCCAGGAGCACCCTCAATCCACCTGTCTTCTACACCAGTGCGATACTTGTTTTTCTGCTGGTCTTGTACGCCACGGCATTTCAGGAGCACGCCCAAACGCTGTTCGAGCAAGTCCAGCGATGGATCATTACCAATGCCAGCTGGTTCTACATTCTTGTTGTAGCGTTGGTGTTGATCAGCGTGGTGTTTCTGGCCGTCAGCCGCTATGGCGACATCAAGCTAGGCCCTGACCACAGTGAGCCGGATTACCGAAAGAGCAGTTGGTTCGCCATGCTGTTCTCGGCAGGAATGGGGATTGGCCTCATGTTCTTCGGCGTGGCCGAACCGGTCATGCATTTCTCCACACCGCCCGTGGGCGATCCCGGCACCGTCGCCGCGGCGCGCGAAGCCATGAAAATCACCTTTTTCCACTGGGGCCTGCATGCCTGGGCGATCTATGCCATCGTCGCGCTGATCCTGGCCTACTTCAGCTTCCGCAATGGCCTGCCGTTAACCTTGCGTTCGGCACTCTATCCGCTGATCGGTGAGCGAATCTATGGCCCTATAGGGCATGCCGTGGATGTCTTCGCCATCCTCGGCACGGTGTTTGGTGTGGCCACCTCGCTGGGTTATGGGGTATTGCAGATCAACAGCGGGTTTCATCATGTGTTCGGTTTGCCGGTAAACACCACCGTGCAAGTCATCCTCATCACCGCCACCTGCGCATTGGCGACGCTTTCGGTGGCTAGCGGCCTGGACAAAGGTATTCGCATCCTGTCCGAACTCAACCTGAGCCTGGCGGTGATCCTGATGCTGTTCGTGCTGCTGCTTGGGCCCACGGTGTTCCTGCTCCAAACCTATGTACAGAATACCGGCGCTTACCTTTCGGACATCGTCAATAAAACCTTCAATCTCTACGCTTACGAGCCCACCGACTGGATCGGTGGCTGGACCTTGCTGTACTGGGGCTGGTGGTTGTCCTGGTCGCCCTTCGTGGGTTTGTTCATCGCACGTATTTCGCGAGGGCGGACCATCCGGGAATTCGTCTGCGGCGTATTGTTCGTGCCCGCGGGTTTCACCTTGCTGTGGATGACGGTGTTCGGCGACTCGGCAATCCATATGATCCTCAACGATGGCGTAAAGGATCTGGCGACCGTGGTCAGTGAAGACAGTTCCCTCGCGTTGTTTGCTTTCCTGGAGCATTTTCCGTTCTCCAGCATCATTTCGTTGATCGCGGTGCTTATGGTGGTCGTGTTCTTTGTGACCTCGGCGGACTCTGGTGCACTGGTCGTGGATATGCTCGCCTCCTCCGGACAAGGTCATTCACCCCTATGGCAACGTATCTTCTGGTCTGTCTGCATAGGCGCAGTCGCGATCGCGTTGCTGCTGGCGAACGGTCTGAAGGCGCTGCAGACCGCGACCATTGCGAGCGCTTTGCCGTTCGCGGTCATCCTGCTGGTTGCGATTTGGGGCTTGTTCAAGGCGCTGAGTCTTGATGCGACCCGCCGCGGGTTGCGCAATCAAGCCTTGCCAGGCCCCCGCCATACCCGCCACCCACACGGCGGCTGGCAGCGGAGGCTGCGCAATATTGCATTGATGCCTCGCCGGGTTCATGTCACGCGCTTTATCGCCGAGGTGGTGAGGCCAGCCTGTGAAGAGGTCGCCCAGGAGCTGCGCAAGCAAGGCTACGAGGTGAGCGTGAATGAGCGCGATGATGGGCGGGTATCTCTGGAGCTCTCCCATGCCGGAGAAGGACGTTTCCTCTACGAGGTGCGGCCACGGGCCTTCAATACGCCAAGCTTCGTCATGAGGGACACCGAAGACGGTGCCGATGCCCGCAAGTATTTCCGCGCGGAAGTGCATCTGCGAGAAGGGGGCCAGGACTACGACATCATGGGGTGGAGCCGTGACGATGTGATTGGCGACATCCTGGATCAGTACGAACGCCACCTGCATTACTTGCACGTGGTCGGCTGAAGTGGATTCGGTCCTGGCCTGGCGCAGTCAGGGCAGGGCGGTTCGCCCGCTGTGCAACGGCGGATTTTCACAGGCCCAGAAGTCTACTGCAGCAACGCGTTCGCTCGGCGGTCCTAACCAATAGGACAGTGGCTGGCACCCGTCTGTCGTGCAGACTTGGTAGTCGCCAGCCTCGGGCGTTCGCCCGGCGTGCAAGGGCTGCAGCGGTGGTAGATGACGACGATAGTGCCAAGTGCCGTTGCGCAGTTGAGCGTCGTCCGGAATCTCCATGCCGGCCCCGCTGCCTTTGACCCGTGCCTCTACCAGTACCAGGCCCGCCGGGGTCACTTGGTAATCCTCCTCCCAGCGGACCTTTTCGATACTGTGCTGCCACGCAAGGGTAAAACCGTTCAGTGGCAGGCTGACCCAGACCACACCGGCCCACCCAACGCAAAGGCTGATCATGCGAGGTGTCCAGAGGCTGGTCGGCTTCGCCAGTAGTGCCAACCCAGCACTGCCGTACCCAACGCAAAACCGACCTCATCGCTGATGGGCGCGGCAAGTATCAAGGACACGCCAGCAGCGAACGCCAACAGGCGCTCCCACCAGGGCATGGGGGCACGCAAATGCCCGATCGACGCACATCCCCAGAGGGCTACCGCGAACGCCGCCTTGATAACCATGTACAACGTGGAGCCCATGCTGTCACCTTGCATCATCAACGCCGGGTCATAGACTGCCATGAAGGGCACCACGAAACCGGCCAAGGCAATGCGCACCGCCCAGAAGCTGATCAACAGACCTTTTTCCTTGGCAATCGGGGCCGCTGCAAAGCACGCCAATGCCACTGGCGGCGTCAGATCGGCCAGGATGCCGAAATAGAACACGAACATGTGCGAGACGATCAGCGGGACCCCGAGTTCCAACAGGGCGGGGGCGGCAATGGAGCTGGTGATGATGTAGTTGGGGATGGTGGGGATGCCCATACCCAGTACCAGGCAAGTGAGCATGGTCAACACCAGCGAGAGGAACAGGTTGTCCCGTCCCAGGTCAAGAATGTATCCGGCAAAGGTGGTGGCCAAGCCGGTCAGCGAGATGACCCCGATAATGACGCCGACCAGCGCACAGGCAATGCCCACCGGCACCGCATGACGGGCACCCTCCGCGAGGGCCATGACGCACGCGTGCAGGGTGGCACGGCCGCCCTGGACAAAGCAGCACGCAATGGCCAGGCCGGCAATGACCATCAGAATCACCCCGATCCCCATGCGGAAAAAACCTGAACACAGTATCCCGAGTGCAACCCAGAAAGCCGCGCGCATCCAGGTTTTTTGAGCGCGCAGGATGATCGCCGAGCCTAGGATGACGATGGCGGTCAGGGCCAGGCCGACCATTCCCGAGTACAAAGGTGTTCGCCCGGAAAACAACAGGGCGACCAGGACCATCAGCGGTACCAGCAGGAACCAGCGTTGTCGCAATGCGTCCCAGGCACTCGGGCACTGTTCGCGAGGCAAGCCATTCAGATGGCTGCGCCGAGCTTCCAGGTGGACCATCCAGTAGACCGAGCCGAAGTACAGCAACGCTGGGATGAGCGCGGCTTTCGCCACCTCGGCGTAGGGCACGTTGATCGTCTCGGCCATGATGAACGCCACAGCGCCCATCACCGGCGGCATCAGCTGGCTGCCCATGCTGGAGGTCGCCTCGACGCCACCGGCAAATGCAGGTTTGTAGCCAAAACGCTTCATCAGCGGAATGGTGAACTGTCCGGTGGTGACGACATTGGCCACCCCCGAGCCGGTAATGGTACCCATCAGTGCCGAGGAGAACACCGACACTTTGGCCGGCCCTCCGCTGCGATGGCCGAACAGCCCCATGGCGAAATCGGTGAACAGACGAATCATGCCTGCCTGCTCGAGAAATGCGCCGAACAGGATGAACAGGTAAATGTAGGTGGCTGAGACATAGGTCGGTGTGCCATACAGCCCCTCGGTGCCGAAGGCCAACTGATTGACAATCTGATCGAGGCCGTAGCCTCGATGCGCGAGTTCGCCTGGCAAGTGTTGGCCAAGCAACCCATAGGCCAGAAACAGGGCGCAAATGATGGGCAACGCTATGCCCATGACGCGCCGCGCGGCTTCAAAGACCAAACCAATAAGCAACAGCCCCACGATCAGGTCACTGGTGGTCAGTTCGCCGGAGCGTTGAATCAGATCCCCTTCGAAGTACCACTGGTATGTGGCCGTCGCCATTCCCGCAAGACCCAGCAGCCAGGCAAGGGGTTGCCACGGCCGATGGTGGCCAACGAATGCATAGCTCAGATACACCACCAGCAACAGGAACCCCACGTGTATTGCCCGCAGTACTTGGGTGGAAATCAGGGGGAAGGCCGCCGTGGCGATCTGGAAAACCGAAAAGACCAGTGCCACAGCAAAAAGCGCGGCAGGCCAGCGATCGGTGCTGGCGTGAAGACCTTGCGCTGTATCACTCATACGCTGCTCCATGGCTCGAGAATGTCATCAGGGGAGCAGGTTTTTCTCCTTGAAGTACCTCTCTGCTCCTGGATGGAGCGGAATGGGCAGGTTCTTGGCGGCATTCTCCGCCTGGATATCTTTCGCTGCAGCGTGAGCCGTGACCAGGCGAGGAAGGTTCTCGAATATCAGCTTGGTCATCTGATAGGCCAAGTCATCACCGATATCGGCGCGGGTGACGAGGATGTTGTTGATGGCCGCCGTTGAGACGTCCGCACTCTGACCATCATAGGTGTTGGCAGGAATGGTGGCGGGTTGGTAGGCGTTGTTGCCAATGCGGGTCACGACCTCGGCAGGGATAGGCACGAACACTACCGGCAAGGTCGCGGCCAGGTCTCGGATAGCCGCTTGACCAAGCCCTGAGGATTGCAGCGTGGCGTCAAGCTGACGGTTCTTGATCAGTTCGACGGACTCCGCATAGGGCAGGTATTCAACTTTTCCCATGTCCTGGTAGGTAAGCCCCGCGGCTTTGAAGATGGCGCGGGCGTTCAGTTCTGTCCCGGACTTGGGGGCTCCAACCGAGATACGCTTGCCTTTGAGGTCTGACAGGGATGTGATCCCAGACTCCTTGCTGGCGACGATCTGGATGTAGTTCGGGTAGGTGCCTGCGATGGCACGGAGTTTCTTCAAGGGCGTTTTGAATCCAGCCTCTGCATCGCCCTTCCAGGCATCTGCCACCGAATCCCCCAGTGCGAACGCCAACTCCCCTCGACCGGCTTGCAACAGGTTGAGGTTCTCTACCGAGGCCTTGGTGGCTTGCACCGTGGTCTTGCTGCCCTCGATGCCGTGGCTGTAGATCTGTGAAATGCCTACGCCTACCGGGTAATAGACACCACTGGTACCGCCTGTGAGGATGTTGATGAAGGTCGGTGCGGCCTGGGCAGCCGCGCTGGCAGCAAACAAGGTGCTGGCCAATGCCAGGCGAAGGGCTGGGTTCATGGCGTCGTTCTCCGCTTGTTGTTGTTATTCCTGCGCCAGTAAACCTAGAACGAATATGCTGTCCCTGCCCAATTTTATGGCTGATTGGCTGGATGGCCTCAGCTCTAGAATCGCCAGAAGACTGGCGAGACCAGTACCAGTACGGTGAGGATCTCGAGCCGTCCAAGCAGCATGCCAACCGTCAGCAACCATTTCGCTGCGTCCGGCAAGGAGGCGAAATTACCTGCTGGACCGATAAGCGTGCCCAGGCCTGGACCGACGTTGCACACAGCGGTGGCCGCCCCGCTCAACGCCGTCATCCAGTCGAGTCCTATCAAAGACAGGCCCAGGGCGATGACCGCAATGGTGACGGAGAAGAAGAAGGAGAACGTCAGCAGTGACCGTACGATCTCTTCATCGATGGGGTGCCCATTGTATTTCTTCGAGATCGTTGCCCGTGGATGGATCAACTGCTTCAGGCTGCTGACAAGCAAGGCAGCGGCCACCTGGAAACGGAATATTTTCAAACCGCCGGCGGTGGAGCCCGAGCACCCGCCGACGAACGTCAGGTAAAAGAACAGCATGATGGCGAAGCTGCCCCAGAGTGTGTAATCACCCACGGCAATGCCTGTTGTGGTTACTACCGAGGTCACATTCACCGCAACGATACGAAACGCATCCCACCAGGCCAGATCGCTGTGCAGGCAGAGCCAGGTTCCGACGGTGAGCCAGACGAAGACGAGAAAACCAATGAAACCGCGAACTTGATGGTCCTTGAGCAGGATGCCTCGATGGCCACGCAGGGTGGCGACATACAGCGTGAAGGGCAGGCTGCCGAGTATCATGATGACCACAGCCACCCAATGCACCGCTGGCTGCTCCCAATGGCCCAGCGAGGCATCCGAGGTAGAGAAACCACCGGTTGAAATCAGCGACATCGAATGATTGATGGCTTCGAACGGGGTCATGCCGGCAGCCCACAATGCCCCTGTCCCCAATGCAGTCAGGCCCAGGTAGATCAGCAGGATTATCTTGGCTGCCACATGCGAACGCGGCGTTACTTTGTCAGACCAATCCGAAGACTCGGTCTGGAACAGGCGCATGCCGCCCACGCGCAGCAGTGGCAGGATCGCCACGGCCATGCCGATAAATCCAATGCCTCCCAGCCAGTGCAGCAGGGAACGCCATATCAGTAGCCCCGGTGATGCACTGTCCAGACCTGTCAGCACGGTCGAGCCGGTGGTGGTGATTCCCGACATGGTCTCGAAGAACGCGTCCGTGTAACTGATGTGTCGAATGAACACCATGGGCAGCGCCGCGAATGCGCACACGATGACCCAGCTTGCCGTCGTAAGCAGATACATGTCCCTGGTCCGCAGTTGCGGTGTGTCGGGGACGCCGCGGGCCACCATGAGCAGGCCGACACACAGAACGATCAGGCTCGACCAGACGAATGCGCCGAGATCGTCGCTGCGGTCGTACCACAGCAACGTCAGCATCGGAATCACCATGCTGACGGCCAATGTGATCAGGAATACACCAATAATGAAGGCGATGAAACGCAATGCAGGCAGCGGCATTGAGGGAGCTCGTTGGGACAGTGCCGGCAGTATTGCTTGCTTTACGGTAATGTCGAGTAAAAAAGGCGTAAAGTCGTGGCCGGGGATTTTGCACGCCGCTGTCTGGCTCTCGCTCGATGGCTCATTGGGCTGATCTCTACGCGTGTTCCCGTTTGTCAGCGCCCAAACGGTTGGAAGAGAGGCCTCAAGGCCGCGCGCCCCCTTCGCAGGTTGGCGGAAACAGCGCAAGCCTTGTGTCGCGAAAGGGCTGCGGAGCAGCCCCTGGATTTCAGCGTGGATACACGAATTGCCGGGGCTGCCGTGCAGCGCTAGTGCGGCACTGTTGAGAGTGCCGCAGTGGGCATTGAAAGCTCGCGGGCTTTCTGGATTACTTGATCAGCGGCACGCCACTGAGTTTCTGCAGTTCGTCAAAGTCGATGTCCGCGCAGATTTCGACCACTTTCAGCCCTTCAGGTGTCACTTCCAGTACGGCCAGGTCGGTATAGATGCGGCTGACGCAAGCGATACCGGTCAGCGGGTAGGTGCACTCGGGCACCAGCTTGCTTTCGCCGGTCTTGGTCAGGTGGTCCATCATCACGAACACCTGGCGGGCGCCAGTTGCCAGGTCCATGGCGCCGCCTACGGCCGGAATCGAGCCTTCGGCACCGGTGTGCCAGTTGGCCAGGTCGCCCTTGACCGACACCTGGAAGGCCCCCAGTACGGCGATGTCCAGGTGGCCGCCACGCATCATCGAGAACGAATCGGCATGGTGGAAGAAGGCACCACCGGTCAGCAGGGTGACGTGCTGCTTGCCGGCGTTGATCAGGTCATCGTCTTCCTCGCCCGGCGCAGGGCTTGGGCCCATGCCCAGCAGGCCATTCTCGCTGTGCAGGAACACTTCCTTGTCGCCCAGGTAGTTGGCCACCAGGGTCGGTGCGCCGATCCCCAGGTTTACATACGCGCCTTCCTGGATGTCTGCGGCCACGCGTTGGGCCATCTCGGTGCGGGAGAGCTTTTTGGTGATGGTCATGGCAGGCCTCAGACAGCTTTGGCAATCGAAGAAGCGGTAGCACCGGTGACGGCGACCACGCGCTGGACGAAGATACCCGGGGTGATGATGTGTTCCGGGTCCAGTTCACCAAGTTCGACGACTTGGTCGACCTGGGCGATGGCGGTCTTGGCAGCCATTGCCATGATCGGACCGAAGTTGCGGGCGGCCTTGCGGTAGGTCAGGTTGCCCCAACGGTCACCCTTGTGCGCCTTGATCAGTGCGAAGTCGGCGTGCAGCGGCATTTCCAGCACGTACATGCGGCCGTCGATCTCACGGGTTTCCTTGCCCTCGGCCAACAGGGTGCCGTAGCCGGTCGGTGAGAAGAACGCACCGATGCCCGAGCCTGCGGCGCGGATACGCTCGGCCAGGTTGCCCTGCGGGACCACTTCCAGTTCGATCTTGCCGGCGCGGTACAGTTCGTCGAACACGTAGGAGTCGGACTGGCGCGGGAACGAGCAGATCACCTTGCGCACGCTGCCTGCCATGAGCAGGGCGGCCAGGCCGATCTCGCCGTTGCCGGCGTTGTTGCTGATGATGGTCAGGTCGCGGGCACCGGTGGCAATGAGGCCATCGATCAGCTCGGACGGCATGCCAGCCGTGCCGAAGCCACCGACCATGATGGTCGAACCGTCGGTGATCCCTTCCACCGCGCTGGCGATGGACTCGTACGTTTTATTGATCAAGGCGAGCTCCTGGTTGTTCCTGGAGTTGTGGTTGTCGGGCTGGCCGGAGCGCGTGAAGCGATGGGGCCTGTCAGCACTTGAAATGGCTTGCTGACTTTCGCTATAGCGTGCCGCAAGATAGGGCAACAGTAGAGAGGGTTTGGCTGAATTTGTGCGATTATCGAACTGTTGTGCGATCTGCGAGCAGTTCTGGAGGCTATTTGTCTCATTTCAGTTGAGTGCTTAAATCCCTCATTTTTGCCTTTGGCTGGTGCGTTTCGGGGTTTACCTGCCGGCATCTTGCACTGATGAAGTGCATCCACTCCGCGGGACGGCCGATTAATCACGCCTCCCGCCGTTGGCGTGCGACTTGCTATCAGATTGCCATTCGATGTCGCGTAGGGTGAAGATAATGTCGCTTTCCAGTGGTTCGATGCAGTTATCGTCGAGTGAAAAGGGTTGGCTGCCGTGGTTTGGCAAAACGGGCAAATTCAGCATGGGCTGGGCGTGCCGCCTTAATCGGGCCAGTTACCCGCAGGTCGAGCAAACGTTCGAAGCCATCGCCCAGACCCGCGTGCAGTTGCTGCATGAGTGGGTGCGCGAGCAGTGGGAACACCTGGCCGACCTGGCCGAGCAGGTGGCGCCCGGGCTCGCTCAAGTCGATAGCGCAATGTTGCGCAACACGCTGGCCCAGGCTGAGGACTTTTCCGAGCTGTTTGTCGTCGATGCCCACGGCATCGTCATCGCTTCGACCTGGCCCCAGCGTGGCACGCCACGCATCGAGCACTTGGCAGCCCTGGCGCAAGGGCTGAAAGCACCGTTTCTGCACGGGCCCTACAGCGACCCGCTGACCTTGCAGGTCGGCCCGTCTTCCTCGCGCTTCCACGATGAAGTCACGTTGATGTTCTACCAGCCCCTGATGCACGAGAGCAAAGTGCTAGGTTGTTTGTGTGGGCGGGTGCCCAACGATGTGCTGGGTGACTTGATCCAGCGCGAGGCAGGGCACATTTACCCCGAGTCGGGCGACAACTACCTGTTCATGGCGCAATCGCGCTTCGACCCTGGCATACAGCCCGGTACCGCGTTGTCCCGTTCGCGCTTCGAGGACGCCACCTTCACCCATGGCGAAAACCTCAAGAACGGTGTGCACACCCCCTGGACCACCGTGCAGGTCCAGCGTCATACCGAGCTGGAGCTTCGTTTCACCGACCCTTCCACGCGGGAACTGCACCCTGGCGTGAGGGAGACGATCAGGCGGGGTGCCAACCTGTTCGTGACCTACCCCGGCTATTCCGACTACCGTCATGTGCCAGTGGTGGGCAAGGGCGTGACCTTCCAGTTGCCAGGCTCACCCGACCGCTGGGGCATGATGTGCGAGGCAGATCTGGAGGAGGTCTATCGCCGCCGTTCGCTGAGCTACGGGTTGATGAAACCCTATGTAGCGATCATGGCGGGGCTGTTCGGCTGCAATTACTGGGTGCAGCACTATGCAGGCCTGCCGCAAGGGCTGACTGACGCGATCGAGGCCTTGAGCATGCTGGGCGCCACCTTGTTGTTCGGCGTGCTCGGGCCCAAGCGCCTGTCCGCCAGGTTGAATGGCATGAGCAGTGTGCTGTGCACCATCGCCGAGGGTGAAGGCAACCTGCGCCAGCGCCTGGATACCAGTACCTTGGCCAATGATGAGAGCGGCGACATGGCGCGCTGGATCAACAGCTTCATCGACCGCCTGGACACGGTGGTCGGGCAGGTGGTCAAGGCCAGTCGCACGGTCGGCAGCACCAACCAGATGATGCTCGGGCGCAGCCAGGAGGCCAGCGTAAGCTCCGCCGACGTGGCCGACGCCGTGCACCAGATGATGATCATCATGGAAGAGCAACTCGGCGAACTGCAGCAGGCCTCGGTCAGCGCCGAGCAGATGAAACAGGCCATGGACGATGTGGTCAGCCGCGCACGCGCGCAGTACCAGGCGGTGCAGGCGGGCACCCAGTCGATCCGCGATGTGGTGGCGCGCTCATCATCCAGCGTGCAACGGCTCGACAGCCGCATGGTCGAGATCGACAACATCACCGGGTTGATCAGCGAAATCACCAACCAGACCAACCTGCTGGCGCTCAATGCCGCTATCGAGGCGGCGCGGGCCGGGGAGCATGGTCGTGGCTTCGCGGTGGTGGCCGACGAGGTGCGCAGCCTGGCCGCACGCACCTCGCGTGCCGCCGACGACATTCGCCATATGGTCGAGAGCCTGCAGGGCGAAACCCGGCAGGCGGTAAGCTTCATGGAGCAGGGCGTGCAGGATGTCGACAACAGCCTGCGCCTGGCGGAGGACGCGTCTTCCGAAAATGTGCAACTGCACCAGGCGGTGGAGGGCATGTTCGCCATCATCCAGCAGCTCAACCGTCGCAGTGTGGAATACGGCAAGACGATCGAGCAGGTCAACCAGTCCTCCAGCGAGATGCGCCAGACCGCCCTGGTGCTGCAAAGCAGTGCGCAGAAGGTGAAGGTGGATGCTGGCAAGTTGCAGAAGCTGGTGGGGCAGTTCGAAGTCAGCGATGATGGCGAACGAGGCGTCGCTGCTTGAGTAACGCACCTGTCCGGTCATCGCCAGTTGATGATCGCCGTGGGGCTGGTGGCGGTGTTCATCCGTCGCCATGCTCGCCGGGCATACCCGCACGCCGATGCAGTTGTGCGTGGCGTTGCTGCTGATCAACGTTGGCTGGGTGCAAGCTCACGCCGCTGATCAGCATCTCGTCGATGGGCGCATTGCCCCTGAAACAGCCGCTGCCTGGCTTCATTCAGCCCTTGGCGATGGGCTCCGGCAAGCCTTTGACGCCTGGGTTCAATGCGAATACGCCACCGGCCAGGGGCTGGTCGCTCAGGTCGATGCCTTGCGGGCGAATCGACGTCACGAACAACGTTTCCAGTTGCGGGCCACCGAATGCGCACATGGTAGGTTTCTTCACCGGTAGCGGCAGGGCGCGGTCCAGCTTCCCGTCGGGAGTAAAGCGCAGTACCTGGCCGGCATCGATCGCACAGATCCAGTAGCAACCTTCGGCATCTACCGCAGCCCCATCCGGCCGGCCGGGGTGCTGGTTCATGTCGACGAAGACCCGGCGGTTGTGCGGGCTGCCGCTGTCGATGTCGTAGTCGAAAGCCCAGATCATCTGCACGCTCGGGTGTGAGTCGGAGACGTACATGGTTTTGCCGTCCGGGCTGAACGCCATGCCGTTGGGAACGGACAATGTGCCCAGCCGTGCCTGCAATGGCCCTGCCGTGCCATCTGCCATCGCGTCATACCGGTACAAGGCACCCACCGGTTCGGCGGCCATGCTGGTTTGCATCGTACCGGCCCAGAAGCGCCCCTGGCGGTCACAGCGCCCGTCATTGAAGCGCATGCCGGGCCTGGCGTGTTCGACACTGGCACGCTTGCCGGCCAGCAGACGGCCGTCTGCCTGGGGGGTGAGGTGGAAGATCCCGCTCTCCTGGGCCCCCAGCCAATGGCCTTGGTGGCTGCGGGCAATGCAGCCTAGCATTTCGTCTGCGGTCCAGTGGTGGGTCTGGCCGTCCGGTTGCCAGCGGTGCAGGCGGCCTGCCGGAATGTCCACCCAGTACAAGGCATTTTCCTGCGGGTGCCAGACCGGGCTCTCGCCCGTGACATTGCGTGCATCGATAATCAGTTCGGCTGTCATGGAAGCATTCTGCACTCTATCGGGTGTCAGTCGCCAAAAGGTCCGGCAGCGGTGAAGGCGCCACCTTGCAGATGAGCAGTCGGGTCATTCGCGGCGGGTTTCGGCTGCTGCTCCAGTGCCGGGCGGAAGCGTTCGGCACTGTCCTTCGGGTTGAAACCCAGGTGCGCGGCGTAGCGGTTGCTCCACCACAGGTCGCGGTTGGCGGAGACGCCATACACAACGGTGTGGCCAACGTTCTCGGCCAGCAATGCGCGCTCCACCAGGTGTGCCAGGTCGCCATAGCTCAGCCAGGTGGACAACATGCGCACATTGCGGGGTTCGGGGAAGGAGGAGCCGATACGCAGGCTGACGGTTTCGATGCCGTAGCGGTGGAAGTAGAACGTTGCCAGGTCTTCGCCGTAGGCCTTCGACAGCCCGTAATAGCAGTCCGGCCGGCGCGGCGAATGCGCATCCACTTGTTCGCCCTGGGGGTAAAAGCCGGTGACGTGGTTGGAACTGGCAAAGACCACGCGTTTGATCCCGTGCTTGCGGGCAGCCTCGTAGATGTGGAAGGTGCCGATGATGTTCGCTTGCAGGATTTCTTCGAACGCGCGTTCGGTAGAGATCCCACCCAGGTGCACGATAGCGTCTACACCGTTGGCCAGGGCCAGTACGCCGGCCTTGTCCGCCAGGTCGCAATGGATAACTTCTTCATGCTCGTCCTCGGCCGGTGTCATTGGGCTGATATCCGATACGCGCACGATGTCGGCGTGTGCTTGCAGTGCTTCGCGAAGCACGTGTCCGAGCCCGCCGGCGGCACCGGTGAGCAGCAGGCGGTTGAAGGGTTTGCGGGTGGTCGTGGTCATTGTGCTGGGGCCTTTTACGGAAATTGCATGAAGGTGCCGTGCAGGAACGACACCGGCATGGGCGGGCGGTAGCCCTTACAGGAAGTTGTACTGGATACCCAGGCGCCAACGGGCCTGGCGATCGTCCGTGTAACTGTTGACCTTGATGTCGCCCACCTCCATGAACGGTGCCCACTGTTTGTTGAGCTTGTACTTGATGATCAGGTTCTGCTCGTAGTCGCGCTTCTTGTTGTCGTAGCGGATGTAGTCGGTGGTGAAGTGGATGTACTGGTATTCGAATGCCCACGGGCCGCTGGGGGTATAGCCGAGCCAGCCTTCAAGGCGGGTGGTGTTCTGGTTGTCCTTGGCGCGGTCCGGCTTGCTGTGGTCAATCTGGTCGCGGTCGAGGTTGCGTGCGTCGTGGCGCACGCGGGTGGCGACGTACCAGGTGTCGCTGAGCTTGTAGTTGTACTTCAAGCCGAACTTGTAGGTGGTCGCATCCTTGGTGCTGTCCATCTGGAAGGCGGGGGTCCAGGTCGACCGGGGGCTCATCTTGTAGTTGTAGTCCACGGTGAACTCATGGCCGTTGTTGACCATGTTGTCGTAGGCGACGTCTTCGCGGTCGCCGGCAGTCTTGTATTTGATTTCTGCGGCAAACCCCAGGCCGCTGTCCTTGCGGTAACTCAGCTTTATCCGGTCGGAATGAATGCTGTCATCTTCGGTGAACGTGTGCCGGTAGTTGATGCTGGCGGAGTCTGCACAGGCGTAGAACGACAGGCCGAGCGTACTGGCGGCGATGAGGCGGCGAAGTGTGATGTTCATGCGATCTCTTTTTTTGTTTTTGTTGAGGACGTGATGAGGCGGGTGAGCAAGGTGGTCGAGGTGGTCAGCGCTCCGTGATTTTTAAAATAAGTTATCGTACGACTGTGGGGCTGTCTACGAATTATTGAAATGTTGTCTGATCACATTGCTTGATGGCTCTATTCGGCGTGTTTTAAGGGTGTTTTTGCTTTTCTATCGGGGTCTCATGATTGCTGCAGGCATCATGAATCGGAGGTTTTATCGGATTTTAACTGGCGCTTTTCAAATGTTGTATGATGACGTAGGATGACCCCGGAGCGTGACTCACTCGCCACAAATCCAATAAGAAGGCTCAGACGTCCATGATCATTACTGCTGTAACCGTCCAGGTATTTTCCTACCCCACGCGCCGCGCCGTAGACAGCGCCGGCCATGCCCACCCAGGTGATGTGACCCAGGCCAGGATGGCCCTGCTGCGCATCAGGACCGAGTGCGGCAGCGAAGGCTATGCGCTGGGCGCACCCGAGCTCATTCGCCCTTATGTGCTGGATAATTTCGTTCGCAAGGTGCTGGTTGGCGCCAATGCCTTTGACCGCGAAAAAATCTGGCACGACCTGGCGCACTGGCAGCGCGGTAGCGCCAGCCAGCTGACCGATCGTGCCCTGGCGCTGGTCGAGCAGGCGCTGTGGGATTGGGCCGGTCGCAAGCTGAACCTGCCGGTGCACAAGCTGATCGGCGGCTACCGCGACAAGGTGCCGGCCTATGGCTCGACCATGTGCGGCGATGAGCTGCCCGGCGGTCTGTCCACTCCGGAAGAGTACGGTCGCTTCGCCGAAACCCTGGTCAAGCGTGGCTACAAGGCGATCAAGCTGCACACCTGGATGCCGCCGGTGTCGTTCGCGCCCAGCGTGAGCATGGACATCAAGGCATGCGCCGCCGTGCGCGAGGCCGTGGGGCCGGACATTGCGCTGATGATCGATGGCTATCACTGGTACAGCCGCACCGAGGCCCTCACTATCGGCCGTGCCCTGGAGAAGCTCGACTTTGCTTGGTTCGAAGAGCCAATGATGGAAGACTCCGCCGAGTCCTACGCCTGGCTTTCCGGGCAGCTGGATATCCCGGTGCTAGGCCCGGAAAGCCTCGGCGGCAAGCACCTGAGCCGGGCGAGCTGGGTCAAGAACGATGTGTGCGACATCCTGCGTGCGGGGGTTGCCGGTGTGGGTGGCATTGCACCGTGTCTGAAGGTTGCGCACATGGCCGAATCGTTCGGCATGGATTGCGAGATCCATGGCAACGGCGCCGCCAACCTGGCGGTCGTGGGGGCAATCAAGAACTGCACCTGGTACGAGCGCGGTCTGCTGCACCCATTCCTTGACTACGACGAGGTACCTGCCTATCTCAAGCGCCTGGTCGACCCGATGGACGAAGACGGCTATGTGCACCTGTCGAACTTGCCTGGCCTTGGGGAAGACATCGACTTCGACTACGTCGAAACCAATACGCTGCAAAGCTTCTGATTCGTGCATGGCGGCACGCGTCGCTGCGTGCCGCCCGAGCGTCCAATAACTATAAGAAGGCGATCTCACATGAGCGTTATCCCCACACTCTGGGCGGGGGTCTTTGCTGCGTCTCTGGCGCTGACCTCGGTACCTGCTGCTTTAGCGAAAACCCCGGCGGATCAGTTGATCGTCGGTATGAGCATGATCAACCTGCTGTCCCTCGACCCGGCGGCGGCCACCGGGCTGGATGTGTCCGAGGTCAATGCCAACCTCTACGACATGCTGCTGGTGCAGGACGTGCGTCAGCCGGACCGGCTGCTGCCAGCGCTGGCAGAAAGCTGGCAGGTCAGCGATGACCGCAGGACCCTCACGTTCAACCTGCGCCAGGGCGTAACGTTCCAGTCCGGTAACCCGCTAAGTGCCGAGGATGTCGCCTGGTCGCTGCAGCGCGTACTCAAACTTAACCTGGCCTTGGCGTCGACCTGGAAGGCCTACGGGTTTTCTGCGGGCAATGTCGACCAGCACATGCGCGCTGTTGATGACTCAACCTTCGTCATCGAGCTACCGCGGCCGACTGACCCGTTGCTGGTGCTGAATACCCTGGCAACTTCGCCCAGCGCATTCATCCTCGACCGCAAGGTGGTGCAGCAGCACCAGAAGGGCGATGACATGGGCAGTGCCTGGCTGGCCACCCACGCGGCTGGTAGCGGGCCGTTCGTGCTCAAGGAGTGGCGCGCCAACGATGTCATCCTGATGAACCGTTTTGACGGGTACTGGGGTGGCCCAGCCAAGCTCAAACGCATCGTCATGCGCAACATGACCGAGTCGCAGTCACTGCGGTTGATGGTGGAGCGGGGCGACCTGGACCTGGCCAAGGGCATGTCCGCGCCAGACATCGAGGCGCTGGAGAAGTCTGACAATGTTCGTACCCAGACCGTGCAGCGCGGAACGTTGTACTACGTTGCCCTGAGCGTGAAGAGCAAACCCTACGACGATGTGCGCGTACGCCGGGCGGTTCGTTCGCTGATCGACTATCAAGGCATCAACCAGACCGTGATGCCGCACTATGGCCAGCTCAATCAGCGCCCGCTACCGCTTGGCCTGCCAGCAAGGCTGGATGATCCGGGCTATGCCCTGAACGTGGCCGAAGCGAAAAAACTGCTGGCCGAAGCGGGCTACCCCGAGGGCTTCAAGACCACCATCCGCGTGCTCACCGAGCCACCTTTCATCAACATTGCGTCCAGCCTGCAGTCGACCTTGGCCCAGGCCGGTATCAAGGCCACCATCGTCACCGGTACCGGCAACCAGATCTACGGTGCCATGCGTGAGCGCAGCTTCGACATCCTGGTCGGGCGCGGCGGCGGTGGTGCTGAACGGCATCCGCATTCAAGCCTGCGCACCCTGGTGTACAACCCGGACAACCGCGACGAAGCCAAGCTGAGCAACTTCCAGGGCTGGCGTACCTCGTTCTACAGCCCCGAGCTGAACAACCTGATCGAGCAGGCGGAAGTCGAACCCGACAAGGCGCAGCAATTGGCCCAGTACCAGCAAATCCAGAAAACCCTGGACGAGCAGGTGGGGGCCATCCTGCCTGTGTCGCAGATGACCGACACCGTGGTGCTCTACCACGATGTGCAGGACTACCAAGGCCATACCGCGGCCACCACCCGTTACAAAGACGTCTACAAGTCGCGCTGAGGTCAAGCCTGCGTGATTGGTGATTGCTTTTTCAGGAGCCTGTTATGTTTGCTTCGACTGCCTCTGTAATGGGTGCCCGTGTATCGGGTACCGCCCGCCGGGCCAGCACGGTGCTGGTGACCTTGCTTGGCCTGCTGGCGCTGACGTTCTTCATCGGCCGGGTCATGCCGCTGGACCCGGTGCTGGCGGTAGTTGGCCCGGATGCCGACAGCTCCACCTACGACCAGGTATACCGGGCGATGGGCCTGGACAAACCGATCTGGGCCCAGTTCGGGCTGTACTTGAACGACTTGCTGCACGGTGATTTCGGCAATGCACTGCTCACCGGCCACCCGGTACTCGACGACATCAAGCGGGTGTTCCCGGCCACCATCGAGCTGGCAACGCTGGCCATTCTGTTTGGCGTGCTGATCGGTCTGCCACTGGGCGTGGTCGCTGCCAGCAATCAGGGGCGGGTCGGCGACCATGTCGCACGGGTCATTACCTTGTTCGGCTATTCCACGCCTATTTTCTGGGTCGGCATGATGGGCCTGCTGGTGTTCTACGCCTGGCTGGGTTGGGCGGGTGGCGCAGGGCGCATCGACCTGGCCTATGACGGCATGGTCGATGAGGTTACCGGCCTGCTGCTGATCGACACGGCGCTGGCGCGTGACTGGGAGGCCTTCACCAGCGCGTTGCGCCATATCGTTCTGCCGGCGTTGATCCTGGGCCTGAACTCGGTGGCCTACATCAGCCGCATGACCCGTAGCTTCATGCTCGAGCAACTGTCGCAGGAATACATCATCACTGCCAGGGTCAAGGGGCTGTCGCGGCGCCAGGTGGTCTGGAACCACGCGTTCCGCAATATCCTCGTGCAGTTGCTCACGGTGGTCGCCCTGGCCTATGGCTCGTTGCTGGAGGGGGCGGTGCTGATCGAAACCGTGTTTGCCTGGCCTGGCTTCGGCCAATACCTCACCAGCAGCCTGATGCTCGGTGACATGAATGCAGTGATGGGCTGCGTGTTGATCATCGGCCTGATTTTCGTTGCGCTCAACCTGATAAGCGACGCCCTGTACAAGGTGTTCGACCCAAGGACCCGCTAATTCCCGCTCAGCGTGAACACATTGAATAACTATAAAAAAGGATGCGCCATGAAGACTGTATTCCCGCCGCTGCGTATGGCTTTGCTGGGCGCAGCGCTGCTGCTCGGCCCGCTCGCTGTGGTGCAGGCGAAAACCCCTGGCGACCAGTTGATCGTCGGCATGAGCATGGTCAACCTGTTCTCCATCGACCCGGCCAACGCGCCCGGCCTGGATGCCTCTGGCATCAATGCCAACCTTTACGACACGCTCATCAAGCGCGACCAGGGCAACCCGGACAAGCACCTGCCACAACTGGCTGAACGCTGGGACGTCAGCGAAGACGGCAAGCAGATCACCTTCCACCTGCGCGGTGATGTCCTGTTCCATTCCGGCAACCCGCTCACTGCCGAAGATGTGGCCTGGTCACTGTACCGGGTGATGAAGCTCAACTATGGCCTGGCTACCACCTGGAAGGCCTACGGCTACAGTGTCGAAAACATTCAAAAGCTGATCCGTGCGACCGATAGCCATACCTTGGTGATCGACCTGCCGCAGCCGACCGACCCGTCGCTGGTGATCGACTCGCTGGCTGTGTCCCCCAGCGCTGTCGTGGTCGACCGCCAGCAAGTGCTCAAGCATGAGAAGAACGGTGACCTGGGCGCGGCCTGGCTGGTCACCCATGAGGCGGGCAGCGGGCCGTTCACCCTGACCAAGTGGAGCGCCAACGATGCGCTGGTGATGACCCGTTTCGACGGGTACTGGGCAGGCCCGGCGAAGATGAAGCGAGTGCTGGTCCGCCACATGACCGAGTCGCAGTCACTGCGCCTGATGCTCGAACGCGGTGACCTGGACCTGGCCTACGGTATGGCTGCGCCGGATATCAAGGCCATCGAGAGTTCCGACACACTCCAGGTGCAAGCGTTGCAGCGCGGCACCCTGTACTACGTGGCGATGAGCATGAAGCAGCCGGAGTTTGCCAACCGCAAAGTCCGCGAAGCGGTGCGTAACCTGATCGACTACCAGGGCCTGGACCAGCAGGTGATGCCGCATTACGGCAAGCTCAACCAGCAGCCGATGCAGCTAGGGCTCGAGGCCCGGTTGCCCGACCCTGGCTACAAGCTGGATGTCGCCAAAGCCAAGGCACTGCTGGCAGAGGCGGGCTACCCACAAGGTTTCAATACAACCATTCGCACGCTGTCCGAACCTCCCTTCATTGATATCGCCGCACGTATGCAGTCGACCCTGGCTGAAGGTGGCATCAAGGCCACTATCGTCACCGGTACCGGCAACCAGGTGTATGGCGCCATGCGCGCGCGCAACTTTGAGATGATCGTGGCGCGGGGCGCCGAGCGTTATCCGCACCCGTATTTCAGCCTGCGCACCTTCGTCTACAACCCCGACAACAGTGACAGCGCTGGCCTGCCCAACTTCCAGGGCTGGCGAGCGTCGTTCTTCAGCCCCCCGCTGAATGACCTGATCGACCGGGTGGGGGGCGAGCGCGATGCGGCCAAACGCCTGGCCATGTACCAGCAGGCGCAGAAACTGTACGACGACGAGGTGGGGCCGATCATGATGATTTCGCAGATGACCGACACCGCCGTAAGCGCAGCCGACGTCAAGGGTTTCACTGGCGACGACGCCGAAGCCACCCGCTACCTGGGCGTCTACAAGCAACGTTGAGTACCGCCCGGGGGCTCACGGGTACCCCGAGCGGCCATGACTCCACATCGAGAACTTGCCGATGATTGCCAACATATCTTCTACCGAATCTACCGCCAAGCGGCAGGCCGATGCCCCGGCGTCCAGCCTTGAGGCCCTTGGCAAAAGCAGCCTGCGGGTGTTGCGCCTGCTGGTCCGCAACCCTATGACCCTGGCGGGCTTGCTGGTGGCCTTGCTGCTGGTCGTGGTAGCGGCCTTCGCGCCGTGGATCGCCACCCACGACCCGGTCATCCAGAACCTCGCCAACGCCTTGCAGGCACCCAGTGCCGCGCACTGGTTCGGTACCGACGAATACGGCCGGGATATCTTCAGCCGGCTGGTCTATGGCGCGCGTATCACCCTCTACATCATCGCCCTGGTGACGGTCATCGTCGGCCCGATCGGCCTGTTCATCGGCACGGTATCGGGCTACTTCGGCGGCATTGTCGATACCGTGTTCATGCGCGTCACCGACATTTTCATTTCGTTCCCCAGCCTGGTACTGGCGCTGGCCTTCATTGCCGCATTGGGCCCTGGCCTTGAGCATGCGGTGGTGGCTATTGCGTTAACCTCCTGGCCACCGATCGCACGGCTGGCCCGGGCCGAAACCCTGTCGCTGCGCAAGGCCGACTTCGTGGTGGCGGTCGAACTGCAGGGCGCGTCTTCGACACGCATCATCCTGCGCCATATCGTGCCGATGTGCCTGTCGTCGGTGATCATCCGCCTGACCATGAACATGGCCGGCATCATCCTTACCGCGGCGGCGCTGGGCTTCCTCGGGCTAGGGGCGCAGGCGCCTTTGCCGGAGTGGGGGGCGATGATCTCCACGGGGAGGCGCTACATGCTCGAGTGCTGGTGGCTGGTAGCCGTACCCGGTGCGGCAATCATGTTGGTGAGCCTGGCGTTCAACCTGCTGGGCGATGGCCTGCGGGACATTCTCGACCCGCGTAGCGAGTAACCGGAGGCTTTATGTCAGCAGTCAAACTCAATGTTGAATCGCTCAATGTGCGCTTCGTCAATGGCAAGAAAGTGATGCACGCGGTGCGTGATGTGTCCTTCACCCTGGGCCGGGAAAAGCTCGCCATCGTGGGTGAGTCCGGTTCGGGCAAGTCCACTGTGGGCCGCAGCTTGCTCAAGCTGCACCCCGGCAGCGCGCAGATCACCGCAAAGGCCCTGCAGTTCGGCGATGTCGACCTGCTCAGTGCCAGCGAAAAGACCATGCAGAAAATTCGCGGCCAGCGCATCTCGATGATCATGCAAGACCCCAAGTATTCGCTCAACCCGGTGGTGCGGGTGGGTGACCAGATTGCCGAGGCGTACCTGGCGCACCACAAGGCCAGCCGCAACGACGCCCGTGAGCGGGTGCTGCAGATGCTCGACAAGGTGCATATCCGCGACCCGAAGCGCGTCTACGATCTTTATCCGCATGAGGTGAGCGGCGGCATGGGCCAGCGCATCATGATCGCGATGATGGTCATCACCAGCCCGGAAGTGATCATCGCTGACGAGCCGACCTCGGCGCTGGATGTTTCGGTGCGCCAGCAGGTGCTCAACGTGCTCGAAGAGCTGGTGGTGGAGCAGCAGATGGGGCTGATCTTCGTTAGCCACGACCTGAACCTGGTGCGCAATTACTGTGACCGGGTGCTGGTGATGTACGCCGGGCGCGTGGTGGAGTCGCTGGCTGCCAGTGACCTGCACCGTGCCGAACACCCCTACACCCGAGGCCTGCTGGCCGCTTTGCCAAGCATGGACAACCGCCGCCCGCGTTTGCCCGTGTTGCAACGCGACCCACTGTGGCTCTCCTGCTGAGGTAACTGACCATGTCCATGATCCAAGCACACGCATTGAACCTGAGTTTTGGCGTTGGCGCCACGCTCAACCAGGTGCTGCACAATGTCGACCTGAGTGTCGAAGATGGCGAGTCATTTGGCCTGGTGGGGGAGTCTGGTTCTGGCAAGACCACGGTGTTGCGCTGCCTGGCCGGCCAGTACCGGCACTGGAGCGGAGCCCTGAGCATTGACGGCGTGCCGTTGCAACACAAGCTCCCCAAGGAGCACTTTCGCAAGGTGCAGATGGTGTTCCAGGACCCCTATGGTTCGCTGCACCCGCGCCATACCATCGACACTGCACTGCGCGAGCCGCTGGTGATCCACGGCATGGATGAGCGCAACGATCGCATCAACGACATCCTCGTCAAGGTAGGCCTCAACGACAGCTACCGTTACCGCTACCCGCACCAGCTGTCCGGTGGCCAGCGTCAGCGCGTGGCTATCGCCCGGGCGTTGATTCTTGAGCCTAGGGTGCTGTTGCTCGATGAGCCCACGTCGGCGCTGGATGTGTCGGTGCAGGCAGAAATTCTCAACCTGTTGTCCGACCTGCGTCAGCGCGAGAAGCTCACCTACCTGATGGTGACGCACGACCTGGGCGTGGTCAGCCATCTGTGTGACAAGGTCGCGGTGATGCAGCAGGGGCGTATCGTCGAGCAACTGGACTGCCAGGCACTGAGCCAGGACCAGGCCACCCACGATTACACACAAATGCTGGTGCAAGCCAGCCGCGACTTCAGTGCAGATCGTGCCCCGGCCATGTCGGCCTGAACCCGGCAATTACAAGGAAGACAAGAACATGCCGAATGCCAACCTTGCGCCCGCTTCGCGGGTGCGTGCTGCCGTGGTTGCTCTGGCCATGGGCAGCAGCTTGCCGCTGTGGGCCGTAGAGGCCCCTGCAAAGGTCCAGGTGCCGACGCTGGCCTACGACGACCGGCAGATCATCCTGGTGTGGGAAAAGCCCGCCAGCCATGCCGAGATCGTCGACTACCACGTGTACGCCAATGGCCGGTTGCTGGGTGCAAGCAACGCCAACAACGAGCAGGTGTCACCGGCCAAACCGTACATCGACCGGTTCTACGAGCAGGACCTGCACAACTTCCACCACCGCATCGCCATTCACAGCTTCACCGCCCAAGGGCTTGCCCCCGATACCGATTACCACTTCACCGTGCGCTCGGTCGATCGCAATGGCAAGGAGTCTGCTGACAGCCCCGTGGTTGTGCAGCGAACCACGGCCATACCGGCGCTGTTCAACGTGCAGCGCTACGGTGCCAAGGGCGATGGCAAGGCGCTCGACACGGCTGCCATTCAGCGTGCCATCGATGCTTGCAGCAAGGGCTGCAAGGTGTTGCTGCCTGCCGGCACGTACAAGAGCGGGGCGCTCTACCTCAAGAGCGACATGACCCTGGAAATCGCCGAGGGCGCTACCCTGTTAGGTTCCGAGCGTGCCGAGGACTACCCGCGCCAGGGCTATATCCAGTACCCGTATTCCACCACCGTGCGTCCGGCCTCGCTGATCAATGCCTTGCCGCGCGACCCGCGTGCGCATCAGGCCTTCGAGAATATCCGCATCGTCGGCAAGGGCACCATCGACGGCAATGGCTGGAAGCGTAACCCGGATGTGCTCGACGAGCGCGGGCAAGCCTTGCCCTTCTACCTGCCCAGCGACAACAGCCGCTACATGCACGATGGCGTGCTGGCCAAGGCTCAGGTGGAGCGGGCGGTGGCCGAGGGCATGAACGTCAAGGACGCCTACGGTCAGATGCGTTCCTCGCTGATTACCCTGCGCAATGTGAAAAACGTGTTCTATGGTGGCTTTACGGTGGTCAACCCGGCCTACCACGGCATCATGAACCTGGAGACGCAGAATGTGGTGCTGGCTAACACCACGCACCGTACCTACGACGCCAACAACGGCGACGGTATCGAGTTTGCCAACAGCCGCGGCGCCCTGGTGTTCAACAACTTCTTCGACACCGGAGACGACTGCGTCAACTTCGCCGCCGGCACCGGGGCGGATGCGGTTCACCAGAAGGCGCAGGAGGAGGCCTGGATCTTCAACAACTATTTCCGCAAAGGCCATGGCATGGTCGTGGCGGGCAGCCATACCGGCGCGTGGATTCAGCACATCCTGGCCGAGGACAACGTCTCCGATGGCACCGATGCCGGGCTGCGCATGAAAAGCACCAACTTCATGGGCGGTGGCGCACGCCACGTCACTTTCCGTGATTCGGCCATCCGCAATACTGCAAAACAGGCCTTCATCTTCACCCTGGATTACAACGACCCGAATGCCAAGCTCGATTACAAGCGCTCGGCGGTGGCGGGGCAGTTCCGGGATATCACGGTCAGCGACGTAAGCGTGGAAAACGCCCGCACCGCTGCCATCGAGGTGAAGGGCGATAGCAGCCATGGCGCCTGGCATCAGGGCCTGGTGTTTGAACGAGTGCGCTTTCGCGGGCCAGCCCCGGTGAAGATCGATGGCCTGAAGGACTCGCGTTTCGACGGGCTTCGCTTCACTGACACCGGGGGTGCCAACCCTTGGCAGGTGCAGGGCAGCCAAGGGCTTGTCTATACGGACGTAGAGCCCGCGCCGGGGCCTCAGGCCTCGCTGTAGAATGCCTGTAGCCGTTGCGCCTCACGCAGGCGCATACGGCTGTTGCTCAGGTGCAGGTACATGGCGGCGCGCGCCGCATCCACCTGGCGGCTGGCGATGGCGTCGTAGATCTGCTGATGTTCGGCGTTGATACCGGCCAGGTAGGTACTGCGGTTGCTCTGCCCGGTATAGGCAGAGTTCATGCGCGTGCGGGGGATCATCTTGGTGCCCAGGTGCTTCATGATATCGATCAGGTACTGGTTACCCGCGGCCTTGGCAATTTTCAGGTGAAACTGGAAGTCGGCGTTGGTCGTGCTGCCGGATTTTTCCGGGCCTTGCATCAGGGCTTCCAAGGCTTGCTGCAGTTCTTCGAGTGCCTGTGGCGTGGCCCGTTCGGCGGCCATGCCGGCGGCTTGTACTTCAAGGCTTAGGCGGTATTCCAGCAGGTCGAGTACATCGGACAGCAGGCTGATGGTTGCCGGCCCCACGTTGAAGCTCTCCGGTGCCGGCATGTCCAGCACGAAGGTGCCCACGCCGTGGCGGGTCTCGACCAGGCCCGCTGCCTGCATGCGCGACAACGCTTCGCGTACTACCGAGCGGCTGACGCCTTCGGTTTCGATCAGTGTGGCTTCGGTCGGCAGCTTGTCACCACGCTTGAGCGTGCCCTCACGCATGCGTTGGGCGAAGCGCTCGACCAGTGCTTCGGCCAGGCGGCGAGGCTGTTGAGGGGGGCTGGCGGTCGGGTTCGGCATTACTGTGCTCTTGTGTTGGCAGCGGGCAGTATAGTGCGTTTTGGCCCCGGGCAGCGGGTATACTCCGGGATCGTCCGCTTAGCAAAGGTTCGCCCAATGGCTTCTGCCACCCCGGAAAAACGCCTGAATCTCGCCCAGCAACTGGTGCATGACCTGTCGCAGCAGATTCTCTCGGGCGAATTGCCAGCGGGAAGCAAATTGCCCACCGAAGAAGCCGTGACCAAAGCGCGTGGCGTAAGCCGTACCGTGGTGCGCGAAGCCATGTCACGGTTGCAGGCCGAAGGCCTGGTAGAAACCCGCCGTGGTATCGGCACCTTCGTTGTAGACGCCATCCCGGCAGGTGACTTCCAGAGTGCCAACCCTGGAATGGGGGGCGCATACAACGAGGTGGCGATCATCGAGCTGCGGCTTTGCCTTGAAGTCGAGGCGGCTGCCATTGCTGCCCAGCGTGCCACCTCAGAGCAACTGGCTGCCATGCGGGCGGCGCTGGATGGGAGTGTCGCTACGCAGTCTGCACCCTGCATGCGTACCGACTTCGAGTTTCACCTGCAGATAGCCCAATGCACGGGCAACAGCTTTTTCATCGACACCATGACCCATCTTGGGCATACCTTGTTGGCTGCGGCCCAGCAAGCAGTGCCAGGTGGCGATGCCGAGCAACGGGCACTGGAGGCGCGGGAGCGTGAGCAAGTTCATGCCGCGATTACCCGCAAGGATGCCGGTGCTGCCCGCGCTGCCATGCGGCTGCACTTGGTCAACTGCCTGACACGTGCCCAGCGCGCGGTCAGCGAGTGTCCGAAAACAGATCGAACATCAATTGCCTGAGCCATCGGTTGGCCGGGTCCTTGATGTACCGTCTGTGCCAGAACAGGTCGATCTCGATGTTCGGCAACTTCACGGGTGGCGGCAGTAAGCAATGATTTGCAGGGCGACCTGAACCGGGCCAGTTGTTGGGGGGGGCAGTCGCAGGCTGCTTGATGGCTTGGGGCGGTGGCTGGCCTCACAGCGCATCCCGCGCCTTGCCCCGATACACCCGCAGCACATCCGCCATCACCGCCAGCGCGATCTCCGCTGGCGCCTTGCTGCCCAGGTTCAGCCCAATAGGCATGTGCAGCCGTTCTATCTGCTTGTCGGTCAGCCCGCCAATCCGCTGCAGCCGCTCGGCGCGACGGGCTGACGTGGCCGCCGAACCCATGGCGCCTATATAGAACGCTGGGGTATTCACCGCCTCCATCAATGCCAGGTCATCGATCTTCGGATCATGCGTCAGCGCCACAATGGCGGTAGCCGCATGGCAACCACCCGCAGCAATGAACAGCGAAGGCAGCACCCGATGCATCTGTGCGCCCTCGATTTCGACGTGCGCCATCTCCTCGCGCGGGTCGCAGGCGATGACCTCGCAGCCCAGCGTGCGAGCGATGTCGGCACAGGCTTGAGCGACTGGCGACAGCCCGGCCAGCAGCAACCGCAGGGCAGGGCCAATGCCGATGTAAATTGCGTCGTGGTGCATGCGCACGCCAGCACGGTTGTCGTCATGCACACTGAATTCACCCGCCGGCATACTGACTTTGCGCATGACCCGCTGCTGCCCCAGCAGTGCCCCGTGCAACGCATGCAGGTGCTTCAGCCAAGCGCCATCCGCCTGCCGCCGCTCCACCAATACCACCAGCACACCACCGCAAGGCAAGCGCAAGCGCTGGCTCTGTTCCTGGCCGTCTCCGTAATGCACCAACTGCGCCGGTTGGCTGAACGCACCGTGTCCCAGGCTGGCGAGGACTCCTCTTCCACGCAACCGCCGGATAATGACCCAACCCAATCCTGCGCGCTGCGGCAAGCCAGCATAGCCCCAGGCGAACGGGGTGCCGAGCCGTAGGTGGACAGCACCGTGCACAGCCACACCGTATCCCCGGCCCGGGCCCATTGCAGTGCCTTGTCGATCACCTGTAGGTCGAGATGCTGCATGTTCCGCTCCCTCGCGATTATCGTGTCAGCCCAGTCGAAAAAGCCGCGCAATGGCTCACGGTCTGTGGCAGTGTTGGCTATCTGGCCAGCCCCACAGGGACCGACATGCAAACTCGCAAAACCGGTGTTCGCGCCCAGCAGGCCGACCGCACCCGGGACAATATTCTCAAGGCCGCAGTGAAGGTCTTCAGCAAGGAAGGCTTCACTGGCGGGCGCATCGAGCAGATCTCCACACTGGCCAAGTCCAACGACCGGATGATCTATTACTACTTCGGCAGCAAGGAAAAGCTGTTCATCAGTGTGCTGGAGCACATCTATGCCAGCTTCAACCAGGCCGAAGCGAAGCTGCGCCTCGACCTCGCCGACCCTGAGCAGGCCCTGCGCGAACTGGTGGCATTCATCTGGGACTATTATGTGCGCCACCCCGAATTCGTCACCATCCTCGCCACCGAAAACCTTCACCAGGGCTTGCACGCGCGCAAGTCGCAAAACCTCAGGGCGCTGTCCGGCGAGGCGGTCGGCGTGCTGCGGCCGATCATCGAGGCCGGACAAGTAAAGGGCCTGTTCCGCGACGATATCTGCATTACCCACGCCTACCTGATGATTGCCTCGCTCTGCTACTTCTATAACTCCAACCGCCATACGCTCAGCTCGTTCCTGGCCGTTGACCTGGCCGACAAGCAGGCCAAGGCCGATTGGCTGGCCTTCATCAGTGACCTTGCGCTGCGCGGCTTGCGCCGCTGAGCCTCAGTGGCTGCCAGGGTTGGCGCGTACCTGCGCAGCCTTGGACGCCAGCCCTTGCCAGGCCGGTTTGTCGGCGGCAAAACGATGGCGCAGGTAGGCCGCGAGGTCGGCTACCTGGCGGTCCGACAGGCTGTCCTTGAAACCGGGCATGTAGCCCAGGTCGCGGGTTGCCGGGGTCGGAATGCCGTGCAGCACCACGCGCAGCAGGTTGTCCGGCAGGTCACTATGGACGTTGCTGTTGACCGCCATCGACGGGCTGACGCCAAACAGCTTCGGCCCCAGCCCATCACTGTGGCAGGCCAGGCATGCACCTTTGAATACCCGCTCGCCGTTGCTCAGCGACACTGGCGAGTCCACCTGAGGCGCGGCATTGGCAGCCAGTGCCTGCGGCTCGCCATCCAGGGAGCTGAGGTAGTGGGCGATAGCGCGCACGTCGCTTTTTGGCAGGGTGGCAAGCTCACTGACCACCGGGCCCATGGGGCCGGCCGCCACGCCATGTTTTTCGGAGAAGCCAGTGCTCAGGTAGTTGAACAACTCGTCTTCGCTCCACGGCGTCGATGACTTGCCCAGGGCATTCAAGGCCGGGGCCTCCCAGCCATCGACCATGCCGCCGGCAAGGTAGCTGCTACCGCCTTTTTCTGCGCCCAGCAGATTGCGCGGCGAGTGGCAGGCCGTGCAGTGCCCCAAGCCGTCGACCAGGTAGGCACCGCGGTTCCACTGCGCGCTGCGCTGCGGGTCGGGCTGGTATTCGCCGCGTTGCAGAAACAGCGCATTCCAGCCGGCCATCAGCGCCCGCTGGTTGAACGGGAAGCGCATCTGGTTGGCGGGCGCTTCCTGGCGTACCGGGGTCTGCGACATCAGGTAGGCATACAGCGCTTGCATGTCGGCGTCGTTGATGTTGCGAAACGAGGTGTAGGGAAACGCCGGGTACAGGTGCCGGCCATCGCGGCTGATACCTTCGCGCATGGCCCGCTCGAAGGCGGCGAAGGACCAGCGGCCGATACCGGTTTCCGGGTCGGGCGTGATATTGGTGCTGTATAGCGTGCCGAAAGGCGTATCCATTGCCAGCCCCCCGGCATTGGCCTTGCCGCCACTGACCGTATGGCACACGGCGCAGTCGCCCGCCGCCGCCACCTGGCGCCCGCGCTCGAGCATGGCGGCGCTCCAGCTGCCGACACCCGGTGGCGTTACCGGGGCGATTTCGGCGCGCCAGGGCAAGGCGGTGGCAAGCATGCCCAATGCGGCGCCGAACACCCCGGCCAGCGAGCCGAACCACCACTTCGAACGCTTGGTTGACGGCTGCGCTGGCGCGGGTGCATCTGGCCCTTGGCCTTCGCCACCGAGCGCAGCGCGCACGCGTTCGGCAGTGATCGGCAGCTCGCGAAAACGAATGCCGGTGGCGTCGAAAATGGCATTGGCGATGGCCGCTGCGCTGGGTACCGAGGCTGACTCGCCACTGCCCATTGGCGGCTCGTGCTGGCGCGGCAGCATCATTACGTCGATAGCTGGCACCTCGGGGAAGGTCAGGATCGGATAGCCGCCCCATTCCTTGCTCACCACCGTCGACTCTTCGAAGCTGACCTGCTCCTTGAGCGCCCGGCTGGTGGACTGGATGACGTTGCCGTGGATCTGGTGACGCACACCCTCGGGGTTGACCATCATCCCGGCATCGTGGCCGATCACCACGCGGGTGACGGCCACTTCGCCCGTGCGCCGGTCCACTGCGACATCGGCCACCCAGGCTGCCCAGGCCGCGCCGAAGCCGGGGAATTTACTGTGGATATAGCGCGCATAGGCAAAGCCCCGGCCGCGCAGCACATCACCTTCGGCCTGTGTCTGCATGGGCTGGGTATGCGGCTGCCATTGCGCGCGTTCAGCGGTGGCTTTGACCAGGTCGATGGCGCGCGGGTCGGACAGGTGCTTGAGGCGATATTCGACCGGGTCGACGCCAGCGGCAAAGGCCAGCTCATCAATGTACGACTCGTGGGCGAAGCTGTTGGGCATGGCCGACACCCCCCGCATCCATGAGGCACGCACCAGTGGCGTCATGTCATTGATGGTGACGCGCATGTGTTCGTAATCGTAAGGCGGGATCGACGTGCGATCGCCCATCTCGAACAGCGCCGGCACCGGTTCCACGGCACCGGTCAGCAGCAGGGCCAGGGTGGGCGCGCCATTGGACGGGTAGCTGGTCTGGAAGTCATAGGCGGCCACGCTGCCATCGGCGTTCAGGCCGCCGTCGATTTCCATCAGCTGCGCGGTGCCCTTGGGCTCCCACACGTGTTCCTGTTCGCGGGTCAGCTGCACCCGCACCGGGCGCTGCACCGCACGCGACAGCAGCACCGCGTCGGCGCACACGTCATCGGCGCAGTTGCGGCCATAACAGCCGGCTGCCTCCATGCGAATGATCTCGATGCGTGCTTCGTCGCACGCCAGCAGCCAGGCCAGGTCTGCGCGCAGCAGGTGCGGGTTCTGCGTGCCTGACCACACGCGGATCTGCCCTGCGGTGAAGTCGGCCAGCGCACATGATGGGCCAATCGATGCGTGCAGCTGGTACGGCCACAGGTAGCTGCGGCTCAGGCGCTGGCTGGCATTGGCGATGCCGCCGTCGACATCGCCCTGGTCCAGCACGGTGCGCTGCACGCGCGGGTTGTCGCGGATGGCCTGGGCGACATCGCTAAGGTCGGGCAGCTTGCCTGTGAATGGCTTCCAGCTGATTTTCAGCTCATGGGCTGCACGGATGGCTTGCTCTTCGCGCTCTGCCACCACGCCGACGAAGTCGCGGATGACCACCACGGCGACCACGCCGGGTAGATGGGCGATGGAGGATTCATCCACCGCCAGCAGGCTGTTGCCGACAAAGTCGCCGCTGTCATGGCCGGCATAGGGCGGGCGGATGACCCGACCGTGAAGCATGTCGGGCAGGCGCATGTCGTGCACATAGGTCAGCTCGCCGGTGGCCTTGCCTGGGATGTCTACCCGTGCGGCGCTGCGTCCGACCAGGCGATAGTCCTCGATGGCCTTGAGCCGGGCGTCGTCGGCAATGTGCAGCCGGTGGTTCTCACCTTGCACCAGTTCGGCAAAGCTCAGCGTGCTGCCGTTACTGGCGATAACCGTGCCGTCTTCAATGCGCAGCATTTCGGGCGGGCAGCCAAGGCGTAGGGCGGCCTGTTGCAACAGATAGCGTCGCGCTGTGGCTGCGGCCTTGCGCAGCGGTACCGCGGAAATCTGCAGGGTGGCGCTGGCAATGGTCGCGCCCTGGTTGGGTGCCCGCTCGGTGTCGCCCAGCACCATGTGCACCTGGTCCATGCGCAGGTCCAACTCTTCGGCGACGATTTGCGCCAGCGAGGTGCGGATGCCCGTGCCCAGGTCGACATGGCCATTGAAGGCGTAGACCATGCCGTCGTCGCTGACCGCGATGAACAACGCCAGCTCACGTTCCTTGGCTGGAGGTGTCACGCCCTTGGCCACAGGGCCTGAGGGCGGAGTAATCTGGTCGACGATCAGCAATACGCCGGTCTTGGCCAGCAGTTGGTCGCGGCTGGGCACCTGTTGTGAGTGGTTCATGGCTTTCTCCGGATCTCGGCAGCGCGGCGCACGGCGCGCAGGATTTCGACGTGGGTGCCACAGCGGCACAGGTTGCCGGACAGCTCATTGCGAATCTGTTCGTCGCTGGGCTCGGGAATGCGGTCGAGCAGGGCCTTGGCGGTCATGATCATGCCGTTCATGCAGTAACCACACTGGGCCGCCTGCTCGTCGATGAACGCCTGTTGCACCGAGTGCGGAGCGGCCTTGCTGCCCAGCCCTTCGAGGGTGGTGATATCGCGGCCGGCGGCGCCGGCCAAGGGGATGACGCAGGAGCGGGCGGCCACGCCGTCGATGATCACCGTACACGCCCCGCATTCGCCCAGGCCGCAGCCGTACTTGGGGCCGTTCAGGCACAGGTCGTTGCGCAGGATCAGCAGCAGCGGGGTGTCAGGCATGGCGCTGACTTCGACGGGCTGGCCGTTGACCTGCAGGGAGATGGTTGTTTGCATTATTGGCTCATCTCTGGAGGTTGCTTGCGCTACCAAAGGACTCAAATGACGCGAGCGTTTCGGTAAGTACTCACTACATGAAATGAGTGAGCAAGAAGCAGGCCAGGGATGAATTTGCAGAGCGCTGTGGTGGGGGCAGGGAGGAAGATTGTCGGCGTCTGGGAAATCGAGCGCCGCCCGCGCGGCGCATCGCGCTGTGCCGAACCCTGATGCGTGTGTGTAGGAGCGGTTTTACCCGCGAATACGGTGGCGGCGGCAACGGTGAACGGCAGGTGTAAATTGGCCAGCAGGCCCGGCCCATTCGCGGGTGAGCCCGCGCCTACGGCGGCCTGTGTCCAACCACCGATGCGTGTCCAATGTGAGCGAGCTTGCTCGCTATGTGCTCGATCTCTCAGGCCGCGTATCTGTGACGGCCACCGCGGCAGTCACAACAAATTTCAGCCCGCGTTCTCGTCGCTGTCGATCATCTTGCGCAGCAGGTACAAAATGGCTACGCGTTCACCGGCATTCAGGCTGCCCATGCTCAGTTCGCTGATCTGCCGGGCGCAGGGGATCATTGCATCGAGCAAGGCCGCGCCGCTCTTGGTGAGTTCGACGATGACCTTGCGCCGGTCGCCTGGGTCTGGCGAAAGCTGCACCAGCTCGCGCGCCTTCAGGCGCTCGACGATGCCGCGGATGGTTGCCTGGTCCACCGCGGTGGCCTTGATCAGTTCGGCCTGGGAGCTGGGGCCGTGGTCGCGCAGGGCGCACAGGGTGACGAACTGGATCGAGGTAAGCTGCGGGTCGCAGGCCTGCTGCTGGAAGATCGCCGTGTGCCGCTGGTAGGCCTTGCGCAGCAAGTGCCCGACCTGTTCGGTAACGTCGTAGGGGGTGTTGTCGAGCGGGGCGCTGCTGGGGGTGGTTTTTTTCGACATAGGATGGCTTGGGCTGGGTGGAAAGAGGCTGGCCGGCCGCCAATAGCGGAGCGCCCGGCCAGTATAACCCCTATCGCGCTCGCGACTCCTCTGGTGCAACCACGTCGCCGGCCAGCACTACCGCCTTGTCATCCAGGTAGATATCGCAGTTGCGCAGCGGGATGTCGAGGTGGCACGGGGTCTTGCGCTTGCCGCCGACCTCGGTGTTGGGGCCAGTGGAGAACAGGAAGTTGCCGTAGAACGCACGGGCATCCATGCACATGCCGTCGTTGCGGTCGTGCAGGCCCATGGCTGTCCATTGCGCGCGCGGCTGCAGGCCCCAGCCGATGTGCGAGATGCCGTATACCTCGGGGTCGTTGAAGTACTTCATGTAGTCACGCAGGTACTCGGCCTCGAAGCCGCCATGTATGCCGGTGATGAAGCCTTTTTCGATTTCCAGGGTGATGCGCTCGCGGCAATAGTTCTTGAACGGCAGGATGATGTCGCCTACATCCAGCACCAGCGTGCCCTCGGCGCTGTCCTCGTTCGGCCAGGTGAACAGAAAGCCGCTGGGCCAGTGGTCCCAGCGCCCCGGTTCGTCGGCATAGCCGTACTCAGTCACGGCCGGGTACTGGCCGAGCGGGGCGTGGAAGTCGCTACCGGCCTTGGACCGCACATGCAGGCTGCGCGCCTGTTTCAACAGGGTTTCGGCAGCCAGCACCCGGCGTTTGTCGTCTTCGGTCGGCAGCATGCGCGCCAGCACCTCGGGTGGCTCCACGGCCAGCAGGATGCGCGTGCCGGTCTTGAGAATCTTCTCCTGCTCGGGCGAGTGCAGCAGCATCATGGTGTCGACGACCAGGTCGGCGGCTTCCAGCGCCCGCTGCGCCGCCAGGTTGCCGGTCAGCGCGGTGTCGCCGCAGTAGGCCGTCATGTCGTTGCCCATGGCGGTCGGGTGGTTGAACGCCGGCAGCTCTACCGCATACACCTTGGCCTTCAAACGCTGGGCGGCCTCCATGGCGGCGTTGACCGTGCGCGGGTCGGAGTAGTGGCTCTTGAGCACGGCCACGCTCTGCGTTTCGTCCACGCGAGACAGCTTCAGTACGTGCTCGAACATCTGGGTCAGTTGTGCATTGCTCACCGGCATCGGGGTTCTCCTGGGTGGCGTTGACAGGGGCGCACCATGGCAGTGCCTGGTGCTTCATCTCGGTGCAAAATAATAGTGTGTACACCCTACTTTTGCAGATGAAAACGCATCCTGCCAGCGAGCGCAAGTTATCTGTTCAAACGTTACCTATCCACACATCACCCAGTATTTACGGTAACAATAAGCCGAGTGTTGTTTCGATCAGCTGTTTGAAAAATATTTTCAGCGGGCTCTTTTCAAAGGTCATTTATAGCGTATACGCTCTAAATCGTCAGGCGGTTGAACCGCTGGCCACCTATCAGAACAAGAGGAGACATACCCATGCGGGGTAGGCAGAAAATCGCAATCGTCGGTGCAGGTCTGGGTGGGGCAGCCGCCGCCACGTTGCTGCAACAGGCCGGGTTCGATGTCGAGGTATTCGAACAGGCTCCGGCGTTCACCCGCCTGGGCGCGGGCATTCATATCGGCCCTAACGTGATGAAAATCTTCCGCCGCATGGGGCTGGAGCAGAAGCTGGAGCTGATGGGCTCGCACCCGGACTTCTGGTTCAGCCGCGACGGCAATACCGGTGATTACCTGTCGCGCATTCCGCTGGGCGAGTTTGCCCGCCGCGAATACGGCGCCGCTTACATCACCATCCACCGTGGCGACCTGCACGCCCTGCAGATCGAGGCCATCCAGCCGGGCACCGTGCACTTCGGCAAGCGCCTGGAAAAGATCGTCGACGAAGGTGACCAGGTGCGCCTGGACTTCGCCGACGGCACCCACACCGTGGCCGACATCGTCATTGGGGCCGACGGCATCCATTCGAAGATCCGTGAAGCGTTGCTGGGGGCTGAAGCGCCGATCTACAGCGGCTGGGTCGCGCACCGTGCACTGATTCGCGGGGTGAACCTGGCACCGCATGCCGATGTGTTCGAGCCCTGCGTCAAATGGTGGTCCGAAGACCGCCACATGATGGTCTACTACACCACCGGCAAGCGCGACGAGTATTACTTCGTCACCGGCGTGCCACATGAAGCCTGGGACTTCCAGGGTGCGTTCGTCGACAGCAGCCAGGAAGAAATGCGCGCAGCCTTCGAAGGCTACCACCCCACCGTACAGAAGCTGATCGACGCTACCGAATCGATTACCAAGTGGCCGCTGCGCAACCGCAACCCGTTGCCGTTGTGGAGCCGTGGCCGCCTGGTGCTGCTGGGCGACGCCTGCCACCCGATGAAGCCGCACATGGCCCAGGGCGCGTGCATGGCCATCGAGGACGCGGCCATGCTGACCCGCTGCCTGCAGGAGACCGGGTTGTCCGACCACCGCACGGCGTTCGCCCTCTACGAGGACAACCGTAAAGAGCGGGCATCGCAGGTGCAATCGGTATCCAACGCCAACACCTGGCTCTACACCCAGGAAGACCCAGCCTGGGTTTACGGCTACGACCTCTATGGGCAGCAGCTTAAAAGCGGGGAGGCGGCATGAGCACCTTCGTCGCTGGCGGTAACGTGAGCGCCAATGGCATCCGCCAGCATTACCTGCGCTATGGCGGCAAGGGCCATGCGCTGATCCTGGTGCCGGGCATCACCAGCCCAGCGATCACCTGGGGCTTTGTTGCCGAGCGCCTTGGGCAGTATTTCGACACCTATGTGCTGGATGTGCGCGGGCGCGGCTTGTCTTCAAGCGGCCCCGAACTGGACTACGGCACCGACGCTTGTGCTGCGGATATTCCCGCCTTTGCCGCCGCGCTGGGCCTGGATGGCTACCATCTTGTCGGGCACTCGATGGGGGCGCGTTTTGCCATCCGCGCTGCCGCCCAAGGGGCACCGGGACTGCAGCGGCTGGTGCTGGTCGACCCACCGGTGTCCGGTCCGGGCCGCCGCGCCTACCCGAGCAAGTTGCCGTGGTACGTCGATTCGATCCGCCAAGCCACGGTTGGCATGAGCGGCGATGACATGCGCGCCTACTGCGCCACCTGGAGCAACGCGCAGCTGGCCCTGCGTGCCGAGTGGCTGCACACCTGCTACGAACCGGCGATCGTGCGGGCCTTCGACGATTTCCACGAGGTCGATATCCACCAGTACCTGCCCGCAGTGCGCCAGCCGGCATTGCTGATGGTGGCTGGGCGGGGGGGAGTGATCGAGCCCCGTGACATTGCTGAAATGCGCGAGCTAAAGCCGGATATCCAAGTCGCGTACGTGGACAACGCCGGCCACATGATTCCCTGGGATGACCTGGACGGTTTCTTCGCCGCCTTTGGCGACTTCCTCGACCACCCCCTCGTCTGACGGAGCACGAGACATGACCCAGCTATACCGCATCGGCCAGATCGTGCCGAGTTCGAACACCACCATGGAAACCGAAATTCCGGCGATGCTCAACGCACGCCAAGCGATCCGCCCCGAGCGGTTCACCTTCCATTCCAGCCGCATGCGCATGAAGCAGGTGAAGAAGGAAGAACTGGCCGCGATGGACGCCGAGTCCGACCGCTGCGCAGTGGAGCTGTCCGACGCCAAGGTCGATGTGCTGGGCTATGCCTGCCTTGTGGCGATCATGGCCATGGGGCTGGGCTATCACCGCCAATCTGAAAAGCGCCTGCAGCAGGCCACCGCCGACAATGATGCGCTGGCACCGGTGATCACCAGCGCCGGGGCGCTGGTCGAGGCCTTGCATGTGATGAAGGCCAAGCGCATTGCCATCGTCGCGCCGTACATGAAGCCGCTGACCGAGCTGGTGGTGAACTACATCCGCGAGGAAGGCTTCGAGGTGCAGGACTGGCGCGCGCTGGAAATCCCCGACAACCTCGCTGTGGCCCGTCACGACCCGGCCAACCTGCCGGGCATCGTCGCCGGCATGGACCTTGAAGGCGTCGATGTGGTGGTGCTGTCGGCGTGCGTGCAGATGCAATCGCTGCCGGCAGTGGCCAAGGTCGAGGCGCAAACCGGCAAGCCGGTGGTCACCGCTGCAATCGCGACCACCTACGCCATGCTCAAGGCGCTGGACCTGGAGCCGATCGTGCCGGGGGCCGGTGCCTTGCTGTCGGGCGCCTACTGAAATCGGGAGACGGACATGAGCGACGCACAAAGCGCCCGTGACAACTACCAGGGTGTGTGGGGCCAGCGCATCGGCTTTGGCCGCAAGCCGGCCCTGCTGATGATCGACTTCATGCAGGGCTACACCACCCCGGGCGCACCGCTGTACGCCCCGGGCGTGGTCGCAGCGGTCGAGCAGGCTGCCGGCCTGCTGGCGCTGGCCCGCGACTGCGGTACCTTGGTGGTGCATACCAACATCCGTTACCAGCCGCCGCATTTTGCTGACGGCGGCGTGTGGGTGCGCAAGGCGCCGGTGATGAAGGACATGGTCGAAGGCAACCCGCTGGCAACCTTTTGCGAGGCGGTTGCGCCACAGGCAGGGGAGGTGGTGCTGAGCAAGCAGTACGCCAGCGCTTTCTTCGCCACCAGCCTGGCCCCGCTGCTGCATGCACAGGGGGTAGATACCGTGGTGCTGGCTGGCTGCTCGACCAGCGGCTGCATCCGCGCCAGTGCGGTGGATGCCATGCAGCACGGGTTTCGAACCATCGTGGTGCGCGAGTGTGTCGGTGACCGCCACAGCGACCCGCACGAAGCCAACCTGTTCGACATCGACAGCAAGTACGGCGATGTCGTCACCCGGCAGGATGCCATGCAGCAACTCAGGCACCTGGCCGGCTGAACGCCGGGCAGCGCCTATCCAATAACAATCAAGGACCGGTGCGGGAAGCCCGTCCATGACCGCCTGCTGTCCGGGTGGTCGCCCCGCAGGAGCACTCGGGGTCTTCAGGCGCTGTCCAGGCCCGCCGCGTAGAATGCGCGGCGTGCCCGGCGCGTCGAAAACTGCTGGCCTTAAAACAACCACAAAGTCGCCCGCCAGGAGACAGGAAATGCCAATTGCGAATGCAACCACGGTCCACAGTGACATCGACCATGGCACGAAAGCGCTGTACAGCAAGATCACCTGGAGGCTCATCCCCTTCTTGTGTTTCTGCTACCTCGCAGCTTATCTGGACCGCATCAATGTCGGCTTCGCGAAGCTGCAGATGCTCGAAGACCTGCAGTTCAGCACAGCGGCCTATGGCCTGGGTGCAGGGCTGTTCTTCGTCGGCTACATCATCTTCGAAGTGCCGAGTAACCTGATCCTGCAGCGCGTTGGCGCCAAGCTGTGGATCGCCCGCATCATGATCACCTGGGGCCTGCTGTCGGCCTGCACCATGTTCGTCACCAGCACCACCCAGTTCTATATCCTGCGTTTCCTGCTGGGTGCGGCCGAGGCCGGCTTCCTGCCAGGCGTGTTGTACTACCTGACCATGTGGTACCCCACCTATCGCCGCGGGCGCATCATTGCCCTGTTCATGATCGGGCTGCCGTTGTCGAGCGTGATTGGCGGGCCGATTTCTGGCTGGATCATGGGGCATTTCGACCAGGTTCAAGGTTTGCATGGGTGGCAGTGGCTGTTCCTGCTGGAGGCGATCCCCAGCGTTTTGCTCGGCATCCTCACGTTCTGGGCATTGCCTAACCATTTTCAGCAGGCCAAGTGGCTGTCGGCTGACGACAAGGCACAACTGGCGGCAGACCTGGCCGCCGACGATGCCGAGGGCAAGGACAGCAAACACAGCTTCCGCGATGGCTTCTTCAACCTTAAGGTGTGGATGCTTGGTGGTATCGACTTTTCGATCCTGCTCAGCGCCTATGCGATGGGCTTCTGGATGCCGACCTTCATCCGCGATGCGGGCGTCAGCGACACCTTCCATATCGGCCTGCTCACGGCCATTCCAAGCCTGGCCGCGCTGGCTGGTATGCTCATGATCGGGGCCAGCTCCGACCGCCACCGCGAGCGCCGCTGGCACATCATCGTGCCGTTCATCATTGGTGCAATCGCCATGGCCAGCAGCACCTTGTTCAGCCAGAACCTGGTGATGACCGTGGTGCTGTTCGCCATTGCCTCGGCGGCGATCATCGGCGCGGTGCCGGTGTTCTTCAGCCTGCCGGCGACCTTCCTCAAAGGCACCGCAGCCGCCACCGGCTTTGCCCTGGCCTGTTCGGTAGCCAACATCGCCGGCCTGGTGAGCAACTCACTGATGGGCGTGGTCACCGACCTCACCGGCACCTCGCACGCTGCGCTGTGGGTGTTTGCCGGCTGCCTGATCCTCAGCTGCTTCCTGGTCATCGCCTTGCCGGCCAAGCTGGTCAACCGCTAGCGGCCCAGCGCTTCACGCAACGGCAGGGCAGGCGGGCCGGGGCCCGCCTGCCGACCTCTCTCGATGCAACCCGCACGCCGGTGGCCATGCAGTGCCGCCGCGCCGGGTTGCTGTTGCCCAAATCCAGGAGTAGCCCTATGCAAGGTTTCACTGCGCCGCGTTTTTCTTCGTCTGCACGCCTGGCCGGCGGTTGTATTGCCGCCGCTTTGTGTGCAGAGGCCACGGCAGAAGAGGCCGGTTTCATCGAAGGTGCCCGCGCCACGCTGCAGGTGCGCAATTACTTCTTCAGCCGCGACTATGCCGATATCAAAGGCGCCAGCACCCAGTCGCGCACCCAGGAATGGGCGCAGGGGTTTATCCTCAATGCCAGCTCCGGTTATACCCAGGGCACCCTTGGCGTGGGTGTGGATGTTACCGGCCTGCTGGGTTTCAAGCTCGACAGCAGCCCGGAACATGCCCGGTCCGGGTTGCTGCCCAGTCTGGACAGCGGCAAGTCGGCGGACGAATACAGCCGCCTGGGTGCGGCGATCAAGTTCAAGGTGTCGCAAACCGAGCTGAAGGTGGGCGAGTTGATGCCCAACCTGCCGGTGCTGCTGTTCAGCGATTTGCGCCTGTTGCCGCCGACTTACCAGGGCGCGATGCTGGAGTCGCGCGAGTTCGCCGGGTTGACCCTGAACGCCGGCCAGTTCCGCTCCACCAGCCTGCGCGACTCGTCCAACAGCCAGAAGATGTACGCGCTGGTCAACGACCCGATCAACCCGGCGCGGCTGGCGCGCTTTACCAGCGACCGGTTCAACTACGTGGGGGCCGACTATGTCTTCAACGACAACCGTACCAGCGTCGGTGTCTGGCAGGCGCAGCTGGAGGATATCTACCAGCAGCGCTTCTACAGCTTCAAGCATGCCGAGCCGATCGGGGGCTGGACGCTGGGGGTCAATGCCGGCTACTTCGATGCCCGCGAGGACGGGAGCAAGGTGGCTGGCGACTACGATAACCATGCGCTGTTCAGCCTGTTCTCGGCCAAGACCGGCGGGCATACCTTCTATGTGGGCTATCAGCAGATCGGCGGCGATGACGGCTTTATCCAGGTAGGCGCCAACACCAACCCGATGGGTAATACACTGCCGACCTATGAGTTCTCGGCGCCGGGTGAACGCTCGTGGCAGGTGCGCCATGATTACAATTTTGTCGCGTTGGGGCTTCCGGGGCTGACGTCGACCCTGCGTTATGTAAAGGGGCGAGACGTGGAAACAGGGCTGGGCTTTGAAGGGCGTGACCGCGAGCGTGACCTGGACCTGGCCTACGTGGTGCAAAGCGGGCCGTTGGCCGGGCTTGGGATACGGGTGCGCAACGTGATGGCGCGCTCCAACTACCGGACAGATATAGATGAGAACCGCTTGATTCTGAGTTACACGATCAAGGTGTTCTGAGGGGGTAGGTGACCCGGCGCCAGCTCGGTTCCCGAAGCAACCTTGTGCTGCGAAGAAGCAATAACTGCCTAAGGCAGTCGTTTGCCTTACCGCGCTCTTCGCAGCGCAAGGCTGCTCCTGCACGATGATGGGGAGGTCTGAGCTGTGGAGCATGACAATTGCGCTTGCAGGTCACTGCAAGGTGTCGGGCTTCAGGCTATCCGGCAGTTGCCGAAGGGCCTCCTCAAACCGCGCGATCGGCCCAGTGAGTTGATCCGCTTCCTTGTCCTTGCCTTCACCTCTTAAGCGCTCCCGCTCAACGCGCAGGTTAAGCAGATTTTTCTGCAACTTCAGTGCAGAGGTTTTTAACGAGTCCATGCTTTTCTCACGCTGTAGGCTTCCGTACCGTTGTAGGAAAAATGAACCGTAGCAGCTCGAATTTGCCGGAGAAACTGATGTTTCATACAGGCAAGACTCATTGCCACGCCATTTCCTACAGAGTGCGGTAAGCAATCCTACAAGCCGTGTTTCAGATCGTGTCCCCCCAAGCAAGCTCAATCTACCGTATTGGCTGGGTTCAGGCGCTTTCGAGGGACAGCGCACGGAACGCAGGTACTGCGCAAAGCTGGAGGCTTGTTTAGAAACTTCATGTATCAATTGCCCGCCCGCGAGCGACACGTGCTCAGCGTCAACCACTGCGGCTGAATCCAGCCCAGCGGCATCTGCGCATCACATCTGATCCGCTTTTTTTCCATAAACCTGAATCTGTAACCGTATCAGCCCAAGCTCGACAATGTGCGCATTCCCGCATCACAACTGTAGAGGTTCCAATGGGCAAGCTGGCGCTGTTCCTGGGTGGTTTTCTGCTGCTGACCATTCTGATTGGTATTCTTGGCACCATTCCGCCAAGCTGAGTTCACTGCTTTTTCCCCTGCGCGGCCCGTCCACTTCAAGCGACGGGCCCAATCTATTGGCCAATGGCCGATCATCTTGTTCATCGCACTGCTGGATCAGCATCAGGTGCAAGTCATTCTCAGGGCAGGCGTGGATCGAGCAGGTCAGGTTGGCCAATTCGCCTTTCTGCTTGTGCGATAAGTCGTTCTTTACGCTGGGAAATCTGTCCACAAAAAACGTGGGTAGGTCTGTGGATAAAGTGCTGCAAGCCAGACCCCCGGCGGGCTCTGTTAAATTGAGCAGAAATTGAACAGTTGTTTTATGGCCTGTTTCAGTGGAGCGGGCCGGCTCGGCGTATGGCTGCCAGCAAGTCACGTACCCGCGTCGGCAACTCGCCGGCAGGGTACACAGCGTGCATCTGTGGGTCCTGACCGCTGCTGGACGTCAGGCGGTATTGCGGACACACCCGCACCAGGCGGCCGGCCTTGACCTGTGCTTCGCCGACCCAGGCGGCAAGGCGGGCGATGCCGGCGCCAGCCAGGGTGCTGTGGTATACCGCGCCTCCTGAGCCCAAGCGAAGCCTGGGCCTGGGGCGCAGACTGGTGATCTGGTCATCGTGGCAGAAGTGCCAGGCCTTGAGGATGCGTGGCGCGGTATGCAGGATCAAGGTGTGGCCATCCAGGTCTTCCGGGTGTTGCGGTGTGCCAGCCAGGGCCAGATATGCCGGGCTGGCATACAGGTGGCGCTGGTAGGGCCAAAGCGGGTAGCCGATAAGCTCGCTCGATTGCGGAAAGGCACCGCGCACCACGAAATCGAATTTACCTTGCAGCGGGTCAAGGGCTTCGTCGCTGTACTGCACGTCCAGGGTCACCTGAGGGTGGCGGCGGGAAAACTCGGCAAGCACTTGCGGTAGCACATGTTCTCCGAGCAGTTGCGGCGCGGCAAAGCGAATCCAGCCTTGGGCGTTGCCGCTGAGCGCGGCCAATTCGTCGGCTGCATCGCGTTGCACATCCAGCAAGCGTTCGGCATGCGGCAGCAAGCGCTCGCCGGCCTCGGTCAGGGTGACGGCGTTGGCGTTGCGGTTGAGCAGTTTACTTCCCGCATTGTCTTCCAGGGTTTGCACCGCGCGTGTAACTGCGCTGGGTGAACGCCCCAGGGCGCGGGCGGCAGCAACGAAGCTGCGCTTGTGTGCCACGCTGACGAACGCTTGGATTTCCCGCAGCATGTCCAGTGCCATTGCCGGCTCCTCGTTGCAGTTATCGCAATATGGCATTTCAACACAAGTGTGCCACTTTGATTAGCCTTGCAGGCGTCTTCATTGCCTGGAACCGCGTCATGATGGATATTGCAGTGCTTTCTGTGTTCGCCTTCGCCGCTGGGTTGATCGACGCTGCGGTGGGTGGTGGCGGGCTGATCCAGATCCCGGCCCTGTTCAACGTATTGCCCTCCGCGCAACCGGCCGCCTTGCTCGGCAGCAACAAATTGGCGTCCGTGTGCGGCACGGCCTTCGCGGCCCGCTCGTTCATCCGTAAAGTGACGCTGGATTGGGGGTTGATCGTACCGGCGGCACTCAGTGCCTTTGTCATGTCGTTCGCGGGGGCCGCCACGGTGTCGCTGGTACCCCCCAGCGTGATGCGCCCGGCAGTGCTGGTGCTGATTGTGCTGATGGCTGTCTACACCTTCTGCAAGAAAGACTTCGGCACCTTGCACACACCTGCCCAGGTCGGCCGCAAGGAGCAGTGCCTGGCAGTGCTGATCGGCGGCGCTATCGGCTTTTACGATGGCCTGTTCGGTCCGGGCACCGGTAGCTTCCTGATCTTCCTGTTCATCCGCTTCTTCGCCCTGGACTTCCTGCACGCCTCGGCTTCGGCCAAGGTGGTGAACATTGCCACCAACCTGGCGGCGCTGGTGTTCTTCGTGCCGACAGGCAACGTGCTGTACGCCATAGCCTTGCCCATGGCGGCGTGCAACATTCTCGGCGCGCTGACCGGTACCTGGCTGGCGGTACGTAAGGGTGCCGGGTTTGTCCGCGGGCTGTTCCTGGTGCTGTTGTGTGTGCTGATCGCCAAGCTGTCGTGGGACCTGCTGGCCGGCTAGTTCAGATCACCAGGCGCTGTGCTTCGGCCTGTTCGACGCGGTTGCGGCCCCGGGCCTTGGCCCGGTACAGCGCCTGGTCGGCACTCGCCAGCAGTTGGTCGAGGCTGGGGGCCGGCATGTCTGCGTCGCAGCCTGCCACACCGATACTCACGGTAATCTGCAGGCGCTGATCGGCTTGTACCACGTGCAGGTCTTGGATGGCGCGGCGCAGGCGTTCGGCGGTGAAGTTGGCCCGCTCTGGCGCAAGCCCGGGCAGGATGACAACAAATTCTTCGCCACCCAGGCGAGCGATCAGCTCATCGTTGTGCAGCTGGTCCTGGAGGGTGCTGGCGAATTGGCGCAGCACCTGGTCGCCGACTGCATGGCCGTGGGCATCGTTGATCGACTTGAAGTGGTCGATGTCCAGCATCATCAGGGTCAGCGGCAGCGCCTGGGCGTGCTGTTGGCGGCTCTCCAGCAGTGCGTTGGCGCGCCGTGTGAAGGCGCTGCGGGTGAGCACACCGGTGAGGTGATCGACGGTGGCCTGGTGCGCCAGGCGGGCCATGAGGCTACGGTTGGCCTGGCTGACGCAGGCCACCACCAGCGGCCCGAGCACCAGCATGGCGATGCCCAGGCGCGCCGACATCAGCGTGGTAACCCCAGGTGCGCTCTGCGGCACGCTGAAATGCATGAGGTTTTGCGCCACGGCCACGATCAGCGTACTGCCGGCCGTGAGCGTCAGCAATGAAACCAGGAACGGTGAGTAGGTCCAGGCACACCACAGTAATGCGGCAATCGGGAAGGCAATGGCCCCAGGGCCACCAAAGGCGATGCTGAATGCCAGCGAGGCCAGCAGCACCAGCAACGGCGCCAGGCGGATGGATTGCGTGCCGCCGCGCACCAAGGCCCGCACCGAGGGCGCTGTAAGCAGCACCGGCAGCACCAGCACGCCGGTCGAGAACTGTTCGCTGAACCAGGCTAGCCAGGTGGCGCGCAACGACTGTTCGAACCACGGTGCGGCCATTACCGCTGCCATGCTGGCCGCCACCATGGCAGCGGCGGCGCAGGCGGCGAACACGCTAAGCACGCCACGCGGGCTGCGCATGCGCCGGTGCATGCGAGGCAAGCGCGACATCAGCTGCCAGAGGGTGACCACCACGCCAAGATTGCACAGGTTGAACCACAGAGCCGGTACCCAGGCGCTGCCACACAGCAGGTCGGCCCCGACCATGGCCAGCCACACCAGGCTAAAGCCCGTAAACGTGGCTTGACGGGGGTAGCGCAGCAGTACGCCGGCCAGTACCGCATTCACTGGCCAGAACAGCGACAGTGATTCGATCGGGCGTGCCAGGATGCCGCCGAGGGTAAGGGCGAAGGTTACGCCAAGTACAACGACATAAGGCAACACGCGCGATTGGGCTGGAAAAACCATGAACTCGACCGGCAAGCGGAAACGAAATCCAGGACAACGCGATAGAGCACCTGGGGCAATTACCCGCAGTGTGTTGGCTCAGGGTGGTTGATGTCAATCTGCCGCGATTGGTTGCGATAATGTCAAATTGCCTCTATTTCTGGCCACTTTCCTCACAGCCCGAAGAACCACGGCACCATCACGACGGTAACCAGCATCACTAGCACGGTGAACGGCACGCCAATCTTGACGAAGTCAGCGAAGCGGTATTGCCCGGGCCCAAGCACCAGCGTGTTGACCGGTGATGACACCGGCGTCATGAATGCCGCCGACGCGGCCAGTGCGACGGTCATGGCGAACGGGTAGGGCGACATGCCCAGCTGCGCCGCAGTGCTGACAGCCACCGGTGCCATCAGAACGGCGGTGGCGGTGTTGGAAATGAACAGCCCGATCACTGCGGTGACGGCAAACAGGCAGGCAAGAATGGCGCTGGGGCCGGCACCCCCCAGCACGTTCACCAGCCCACCCACCGCCAGGTCGATGCCGCCGGTTTTCTGCAGCGCCTGGGCGAAGGGCAGCATGCCCACGATCAGCACCAGGCTTTGCCAGTGGATGGCGCGGTAGGCACTGTTCATGTCGATGCAGCGGCCTGCGCCCATCAGCAGGCAGCCGATCAACGCTGCAATGACATTGGGTACGGCGCCGCTGACCATTAGCCCGACCATTACCGCCAGGCTAAGCAATGCTTGCGGTGCGCGAGTGCGGGCTGGTGCGACCAGGTCGATCTCGGCGGGCAGGCTCAGGACCAGGAAGTCCTTGGGCTTGCTCTGCAACTGGCGTACCGCCTTCCACGGGCCGACCACCAGCAGGGTGTCGCCAAGGCGCAGCTTTTCTTCCACCAGTTGCTCTTCGATAGCGGCCTGATCGCGGCGCAGGCCGACCACGTTGAGACCATAGCGGGTGCGAAACGCCAGTTCGAGGATGCTCTTGCCGATCAACTGCGAGCCGGGTGGCAGCGAGACCTCAGCCATTCCCAAATCCTGGGATTGATCGATGAAGTAGGCGGCCTTGAAGTGCAGCGGCTCCAGTTGCATGGTTTGGCACAGGCTGCGCAGGTCGTCATGCTTGGCGAACAGGTCGAGCAGCAGCACGTCGCCCTGATGCAACACGGTGCCCGAGTCGGCCGCGATCACGCGCGTGGTGAACTTGTGCTGGCGCTCGATACCGATCACGTTGGCGCCGTGTCTGGTGCGCAGTTTCAGCTCGCCAAGGTTGTGGCCGATCAGCGGCGACTGAGGGCGGATGCGCAGGCGTCGTTCACGGCCGTTTAGCTTGTAGTCCAGGACCAGGTCCAGCAAGGTGCGGCGGCTTTCCACCCGGCCGTCCTTGCGCACTTCACCGTTGAGCCAGTGGCGGGTCAGCAGCATGTACCCGATGCCCAGCACCAGCACCACCAGGCCGAACGGGGTAAAGCTGAAGAAGCTGAACCCTGCTTCGCCATGGCGTACCAGCTCGCTGTGCACCACCACGTTGGGCGGTGTGGCGACCAGGCTGAGCATGCCACTGATGAGACCGGCAAAAGCCAGTGGCATCATCAGGCGGCTGGGTGAGAGCTGCAGGCGCGCAGCGATGCTCAGCACCACCGGGATGAAAATGGCCACCACGCCGGTGGAGCTCATGATCGATCCCAGCCCGGCCACCGCCACCATCAGCAGTACCAGCAGGCGCGCCTCGCTATTGCCGGCCCGCTCGCTCATCCATTCGCCGATGCGATAGGCAATGCCGGTGCGGACCAAGCCTTCGCCAATCACGAACAGGGCGGCGATCAGCACCACGTTGGGGTCGCTGAACCCGGCCAGGGCCTGTTCCACGGTAAGGATGCCCAGTAGTGGCAGGGTGAGAATCACCAGCAGCGCGACCACGTCCATGCGTGGGCGGTTGATGACGAACAGGGTAATCACGATGGCCAGCAGGCCGAGGACCCAGAGCAACTCATGGTTCATGGGGAGGGGGTGTTCCTTCACACGGGGCACGATAGACAGTAGCAGTCAGTGTGCCAGCTTGTCGTGAAGGGGGTGTTGATGTGCTGCAACAAAAAGGGCCGCTATGCGGCCCTCCGGTCACGGGGTCAGTGACGGTGGCGGTGGTGCTTCTTGCTGCCGCGGTTGTCGTCGCCCAGATGGTTGCCGAGGGCACCACCGGCCGCGCCGCCCAAGCCGGCACCTACGGTCGAACCGGTCTTGCCGCCTACTGCGCCGCCCAGCAGCGAGCCGCCAGCCGAGCCCAGGCCACCGCCAATGGCGGCTTCGGTACGGTTGCCCTTGCGCGCACCGACAGCGCTGCCGGCTGCGCCGCCAACGCCGGCACCGATGGCTGCGCCGGTCTTGCCGCCGAGCTGTTGACCAACAACGTTGCCCAGGACACCCCCCAGGCCACCGCCAATGGCGGCAGTACCGTCACCGGCGAAAGCGCCCTGGCACAGCAGCAGGCCGAGGGCAAGGGAAGGCAGAGTCAGACGCATGATACGAACCTCAAAGGAATCATCAGGATAAGTTGCCGCGCAACGGGCGGCAGGTCAGGGCTGAAAGGACGCTTCAGCGGTAGTAGCGGTCACCGCGGTATTGCCGATCGTCATCGTCGTCGCGGTCATGGCGGTGGTGGTGGCGATGGTCACGGTCGCGGTCACGCCAGCCGTCGTCATCATGGTAGCGATGGCTATGGCAACCTGCGGTCAGCAGAACAACAGCAACCAGAGAAAGGCTTGCAAGACGCGTGAGCACGATATAGGTCCTTGATCCGCATAGGTTTACGGGGCACCTTTTAAGACTGGGGCCGATCGATTTGGTTTCCTGGGCGGGCAAAAAAATTGTGCGTCCAGCGATCAGCGCCAATGCGCCCGCCTGCAACAATGGGCTGTGGCGCTGACCGGCATCGACCAGCCCTGGCGTATCGACGCGTTCCAAGCGCACTTGGCCGGCGGCGAGGTGCTCTGCAATGGGTCGCCTTGGCCAGGGCGTGTTGAATCAGGATGCCGGTTGAATCGCCAGCACCACGCCATTGGTGATCTGCACCAGCACGTAATGCTTGCCCATGCGCACCCAGTGGCTTTCCTTTTCCGGTTCGGGCAGGCCCTTGGCTTTCCAGTCCTTGACGGCCTGGTCATCGCGTTTGTACTGGTCCGGGGCCTTGTCGCCGACGTTCAGTTCACGGTTGTGGGTTTCGGGGGCGGTGATGCTTTCTTCGCTCGAGGGGGCGGCGCTGACGCTCAGGGGCAGGCAAGGCAGGGCGGCGAGTAGCAGGTAGTGCAGTTTCATGATGCGTTCCTCGTGATGGCATGTGTTATCTGCGACAGCGGCAAGTGCGCGGCAATTCACTCGGGATGCCTGCCAGTGCTAGAGTCGCCTTCTTTTTCGCGACCCCGAGGATGGAACATGCGTGCGATTCTGCCATTGGCTGCGGTGCTGATGCTGGCCGGTTGTGCTTCTGCGACCATGGAAACGGCGCGTGGCGGCAAGCCGACTGCGCAGCTCGACTCGCACAAGGCGCCAGAGCTGGTTGCCCAGTGCATCCAGTTCAGCTGGCAGGAAGAGAAGGTGTTCGGTGATGACGCCAGCGGCTACTTGGAACCGCGCAAGCAGGGCGGGTTCACCGTGTATACCCGTGAGGCCGAAGCGTTCGTGGACGTTTACCCGCAGTCGGGCGGAACGCGTGTGGATTACTACGCGAAGCAGAACGATGGCGTGGCTCTGCAGCGCCGAGCGGCTGCTGCAACCTGCCTGTAACGCCTGGCGCCTGTGCTGGCTTTATCACCACTCCTGCAAGGGCCCGCCTATTCAGGGTAATGAGCAAGGCAGTTGTTGCTACAGCAGAGGGCGCGCAGGCTTTACACTTTTTATCAAGACAGCTGTGTTGCAGGGTGCGCGGTGACAGCTAGCATAAGGCGCTTCCACACAAGGACGATTCCATGGACCGCTCACTGCAACTCAACCGCATCAGCTGGGATGAGCGTGCCCCGTTGCACGCCGCTTCGAAGGACTACGAAGTCGAACGCCTGGTCCAGCAGCACGGGCACTTGTCCGAAACCGTACGCTTCGACCTGCCATTGCTCGGTGACATCGACGGGCTCGATACGGTCCACTTGCAGTGCCACATCGGCACCGACACCCTGTCGCTGGCGCGCCTTGGCGCCAAGGTTTGCGGCCTGGATTATTCCAAGGCTTCGCTGGCCGAGGCACGGGCATTGGCCGAGCGATGCGCGCTGCCCATCCAGTATGTCGAGTCTGACGTCTATACCGCCGACAAGGTACTGCCGGCGGGTACGTTCGACCTGGTCTACACCGGTATTGGCGCGCTGTGCTGGTTGCCCCGCATCGAGCCGTGGGCGCGCACCGTCGCGGCCCTGCTGAAACCGGGCGGGCGGCTGTTCCTGCGCGACGGGCATCCGATGCTGATGGCTGTCAACGAAGATCATCAGGACCGCCTGCAGCTCGAATATCCGTATTTCGAGCTCGAAGCGCCGACGGTGTGGCACACCGACCAGACCTACGTCGAAACCGATCAGCGCCTGACCCACACCGAAACCCACGAATGGAACCACGGCCTGGGTGAAGTGATCACCGCCTTGCTGGCTCACGGCCTGCAGCTGACAGCGCTGGTCGAGCACCAGAGCATCCCCTGGGAGGCGCTGCCGGGGCAAATGGTCAAGGGCGAAGACGGTGAATATCGCCTGCGCGAGCAGCCTGCACGCCTGCCCCTGAGTTACACCTTGGTCGCCGTCAAAGCCTGATCAGGACAGGAAGCCACCGTCGACATTGAGCGTGGTGCCGGTGGTGTAGCTAGAGGCATCGCTGGCCAGGTACAGCACCGCGCCCGCCATTTCCTTGGGGTCGGCCACGCGCTTGAGCGGGATCTGCTGCAAGGCGGCATTGAGGATGGCTTCGTTCTTCACCAGTGCCGAAGCGAACTTGGTGTCGGTCAGCCCCGGCAGTAGCGCGTTGCAGCGAATACCGAAGGGTGCACACTCTTTGGCGAACACCTTGGTCATGTTGATGACCGCCGCCTTGGTCACCGAATAGATGCCTTGGAACAGCCCGGGTGAAACACCGTTGATCGACGCCACGTTGATGATGCTGCCGCCGCCGTTCTCGCGCATCAGCTTGCCAGCCTCCACCGACATGAAGAAGTAACCACGGATGTTCACATCCACGGTCTTCTGAAACGCCCCTGGGTCGGTGTCCAGCACATTGCAGAATTGCGGGTTGGTGGCGGCGTTGTTGACCAGCACGTCCAGTCGCCCGAACTGTTCGCGAATGCCAGCGAACACCTGCTGAATCTGTTCCAGCTCACCAATGTGGCAGGCCACAGCCGTGGCCTTGCCGCCGGCGGCCATGATGGCGTCGGCCACCTGCTGGCACCCATCAAGCTTACGGCTGGAAACGATCACATGGGCCCCTTGCTGCGCGAGCAAGTGGGCGATGGCCTCGCCGATGCCTCGGCTGGCGCCGGAAACAAAGGCAATCTTGCCGTCGAGGTCGAACAGGTGGGTCTTGGACATGCTGTTTTCCTTGTTATCCGTCGTCGTGGGCTGTGCTCAGAGGCTGGACTTGGAAATGACCTGCAAGGTCATTTGTTCCAGCAAGCGGTTCATGTGAATGAACTGGGCGAAACGCTTGTCCTGGGTCTGGCCGTGGTAGTAGCGGTAGTAGATCTGCTGAACGATCCCTGCCAGGCGGAACAGGCCATAGCAATAGTAGTAATCGAAGTTGTCCAGGCGGATGCCGGCCCGCTCGGCGTAGTAATCGACGAACTGGCGACGGTTGAGCATGCCCGGCGCGTTGCTCGGCTGGCGGCGCATCAACTGCACTGGCGCCGGGTCGCCGGCTTCGATCCAGTAGGCCAGGCAGTTGCCCAGGTCCATGAGTGGGTCGCCCAGGGTGGCCATTTCCCAGTCCAGCACACCGATGATGCGCATGGGGTTGTCTGCGTCCAGGATGACGTTGTCGAACCGGTAGTCGTTGTGCACGATGCCTGGGCGCGGGTGGTCGGCGGGCATTTTTTCGTGCAGCCAGGCGGTTACCGTTTCCCAGCGTGGCGCATCCGGTGTCAGGGCTTTTTCATAACGGCTGGTCCAGCCCTCGATCTGGCGCTGCACGTAGCCCTCAGGCTTGCCCAGGTCGGCCAGGCCGCAGGCGGTGTAGTCCACGTGGTGCAGCTCGACCAGGCGGTCGATGAAGCTTTTGCACAGGGCTTCGGTCCGGCTGGCGTCCAGATTCAGTTCGGCCGGGATGTCCGAGCGCAGGATGATGCCCTTGACCCGTTCCATCACATAGAACTCGCCGCCGATCAGGCGGGTGTCGGTGCAGTGTGCGTAGGCCTTGGGGCAGTAGGGGAAGCCGCTGTTCAGCTGGTTGAGGATGCGGAACTCGCGGCCCATGTCGTGGGCCGACTTAGCCTTTTGACCGAAGGGGGGGCGGCGCAGCACGAAGTCGCGGCCCGGGTAGCTGACCAAGTAGGTGAGGTTGGAGGCGCCGCCAGGAAACTGGCTGATGCTCGGCAGGCCGTGCAGGCCGGGGATATTGGCTTTGAAGTAAGGGTCGATGACGGCCGCGTCGAGTTCTTCGCCGGGGCGTACCTGGGTGGACTGGTCGGTGAGCGTCATGCGTCTTCCTTATTCTCGATAGCAAGTACTATTGGGTAATCTAATGGTCCGTCAGGGTTGGAACAATCGTCCCATGTGCCAAATAGGTGAGGGTGTTGCTGGTGGATCACTGCACCGAATGCAGGGCAAAAAAAACCGAAGCCGTCAGGCTTCGGTTTTTCGATCATCCGGTAGTCCCAGCCCTCAGGACGGGAACAGCTCGCTGAGTTTCATCGACAGCATCATGTCGCCCTCAACCCGCAGCTTGCCGCCCATGAAGGCCTGCATGCCGTCGGTTTCGCCGCTGACGATACCCTTCAGGGTTTCGGCGTCCATCACCAGGGTGCAGTTGGCATCCGGGTTTTCGCCTTCCTGCAGGTCGCAGGTGCCGTCCTTGACGATCAGCGCGTAGTGCTTGTCTTCGTCGGTGATGTTGAAGCCGAACACCAGGTCCAGGCCGGCGGCAGCGGATGGGTTGAATTTCTCTTGCATCTTTTTGACGGCATCAGCTACGGAGGTCATGGCGCATTCCTTATAGAGTGATTTACACGTCCCCGCAGGGACACAACAAGCCGGGCTTATCGGTAAGTGACAAGCTCCGGCGCCCTCAACAGCTGCACATGGGCCTGGCTGTTGAAGGAGGCCAGTGCCACGTCGCGGCCGCGAAACTTCAGCTGGCTGAGCGACGTGTTGATGATCTGCCAGTTCAGCGCGAACGCCTGGCTGGGGGTAATACCGGTAACCAGGTGGAGCAGGGCGGCAATGGTGCCACCCGAGGTGAAGATAGCAACATGATCGCCGCTGCCAGCGGTGTCCAGCACGCGTTGCAGGCCCCCTCGTACGCGTGACGTAAACGAATGCCAGGTTTCCAGGCCATTATCGGCATGCTCGCCATCGTGCCAGCGCTGCACCATCAACGCGAACAGGCGCTGAAACTCGCTGCGGTGCTGCGCAGCATTGCGCAGCACATGCAGGGCATCGGGCTCTTCCGGCAGCAGGTCGGGCAACAGGGCGCGGATCACACCGTCGGCATCGAACTCATTGAATGCGGCGTCGGTCTCAACCGCCGGCACCGGGCAGCCGTTGGCGTGCAGCGCCTGCAGCGCCAGCCGTGCGGTATCCTGCTGGCGGCGCAGGTCGCCAGCCACGCAGCGGTCCAGCCGCACGCCCAACTGGGCCAGGTGTTCACCCAGGGCTTGGCTCTGGCGCACACCCACGGGCGAGAGGACGTCGTAGTCATCGGCCCCGAAGGAGGCTTGGCCATGTCGAATCAGGTAGAGATTGCCCACGAAAGGTTCCGGCCTGTTGGAGGTTGCTGCGAGGTTAGGATGCGGCTCACGGGCTGTCAACGAAAAAACATACAAGCGTTTGAAAAGGTTGTTTGAAAGATGTTGCCAGCGTTTACACCGGCTGGCAGCACCACAGACGCAACGGTATGCTTGCAACAGTGACGCGCCGTAGTGGCGCAGGTATTTAAGGAGTCAACGTGGAGTTTCTTGCCGAATACGCAAGCTTTCTCGCCAAAACCGCCACCCTGGTCATCGCCATACTGGTGGTGCTGTCGGCGATCGCCGGGCTGCGTGGCAAAGGTCGGCGCAAATCGGGCGGGCAATTACAGGTCACCCGACTGAACGATTTTTACAAGGACCTGCGTGAGCGCCTGGAGTCCGGCCTGCTCGACAAGGCCCAGCTCAAGGCCCTGCGCAAGCAGCAGGCGAAGGCGGAAAAACAGCAGAAGAAGGGCAAGGCCGAGGACAAGAGCCGGGTATTCGTACTGGACTTTGATGGCGACATCAAAGCCTCGGCCACCGAAAGCCTGCGCAATGAAATCACCGCGCTGCTGACGCTCGCCACCGCGCGTGACGAAGTGGTACTGCGCCTGGAAAGCGGTGGTGGCCTGGTGCACAGTTACGGCTTGGCTGCGTCGCAACTGGCGCGTATTCGCCAGGCGGGCATCCCGTTGACCGTGTGCATCGACAAGGTGGCTGCCAGCGGTGGGTACATGATGGCCTGCATCGGCGAGAAGATCGTCAGTGCCCCATTCGCCGTACTGGGGTCTATTGGCGTGGTGGCGCAGCTGCCCAACGTCAACCGCCTGCTGAAAAAGCACGACATCGACTTCGAAGTGCTGACTGCTGGCGAATACAAGCGCACCCTGACCGTCTTTGGCGAAAACACCGAGAAGGGCCGGGAGAAGTTCCAGGAAGACCTGGACATCACTCACCAGTTGTTCAAGGATTTCGTCTCCCGCTATCGTCCGCAGTTGCACATTGATGAAGTGGCCACTGGCGAAGTCTGGCTGGGCGTGGCCGCCTTGAATCGCAAGCTGGTTGACGAGTTGCAGACCAGTGACGAGTACCTGAGCGAGCGCGCACGCAACGCCAACCTGTTCCACCTGCACTATGCCGAACGCAAGAGCCTGCAGGAGCGGATTGGCATGGCCGCCAGCGGTACCGTGGAGAACGCGGTGGTAGGCTTGTGGAGTAAACTCAGCCGCCTGCGCTAACACCTTGAACCCGTTGAAATTTTTTTTCGTTCAGGGGGTTGCAAGGTTAAAAGAATGAAGACATAATGGCGCCCATCGAAACGCAGCAAACTTTGAAAAAGGTTCAGCGTTTCAAGGAGATAGCAAAGCGTAAGCAGCTAGATCCGACCTTTGAGGCCGAGTAGCAAAGTGGTTATGCTCCGGATTGCAAATCCGTCTACGCCGGTTCGATTCCGACCTCGGCCTCCACCATTCGAAAGCCCCGCAGATTAACGTCTGCGGGGTTTTTCTTTGTGGTCTAGAAACGCCGATCATTTCCGCATCATCGGGCATTGTTTCCGCATCAGCCCACTATTTGGTCGGGCTGACCACCTCGCCGACGCGGCGATAAACGCGCTTGGTAATCTCCTCTTTGGAATGTCCGAGCAGTCGGCTGGCGTGGCTAATGTCCTCAATCTCCGATGCCGCCTTCGGTCGGATATCGCGGAACTGGAACTGCCGAACTTTGGTGGCCAGGTCTGTGTTGCCATCGGCGATCAGCTTGCGTGCCGCCTTGTCACGCGCCTCACTGAAGCGATTCCTCAGCATTTCCCAGCTCATGCGCAGGCCGGAGTCGTTGGTGATGAGGCGTGAGTTGCGCACGCCTTGCAGCTTGCGTCTCTCCAGGAGCGCTTCGATGAACAGGCCCAGGCCGGTCGACTCGCCATTGATGTGCCGGCGGATGCGAAGCTTCTTATCAGTCTTGTTCTGGCCGACCCACAGGTAGTCCTCGTCGAGGTCGACGGTGCTGAACTTCAACGTGTCGGCTGGGCGCTGGCCGGCCAAGTAGGCGAGGTCCATGGCATCCTTCAGGCCTTGGTCGGCCTCCGAGTACACTGCGTCCCAGACATCGTCGGCAGCGTAGAAGTCGCGTACCTTTTCCTTGTTCCGACGAACCGCCAGGCACGGATTTCGATCTGCGAATCCCCACTCTATGGCCACGGTAAATACGTGTGAAAGCAGCGCGATTTCCCGGTTTGCCCGAGTCTTCGCGGTGCGGGCGTCCCGGTACTGCGCGACGACCGGAGGAGTGATGGCCTCAATGGGTGCGTCGGCAAACGCCGTGCGCAGGCGCTCCAGTTCGTATTTGTTGTCTTTCTGAGTGCGTGGCGCCTTTGCCGGGATGATGTCACGCTCGTACCGGTCAAACAGCTCGGCCATCGTTGACATCACCTTCGGTGCTGCCTTGTGCTCCAAGCGTGCCCACTCAAGCTTGGCCTCCGCGAGATCTGTCCCCAACGGAATTTCCTGCCGATTTCCGTCTGCATCCCGCCCGTTGTAGTAGTACCCGACCCACAATTTGCCGCTCTTCAGCTTGCGAACTCGCCGCAGCATCCGAGGCGGCAGGTCCTTGTTCGATGCCTTCCTGTTGCGCATCTGTTACCCCACGCGCGATAAGTCTAATGTCCAAGTTTCTGTTGCAGCATTCGTTGCGGTTGGCTTCACGCCGGCCATTTTGAGGCGGGCGTATACCCGCCCAACAACGGGCCGCCGGGCCCGAGTCAGCGTGTACTGCCAGCCGTTTTTGGCCAGCCAGGCGATTTGCTTGCTTGGGATCTGGTAGCCGGTGATTCGCACCACCTCTTCTTCATCAAGAAACTCACTTGCATGTTCCATCGTGCGGGCTCCGTGCCTTCGATTGCAGCAGGTTAGTGTTCACGTTGGAGACTTGATGATCTGCTCGCCCGCCCAGGGTGATCTGCTGCGCGGCTGTCATGCTGCTGCTCCTGCATTAATGGCGCTGGCAGGTCTTTCACGCAGTTCAAGGTGCATGCGCTTAGCAAGGTCGCCCAGTCTGGTGACTTGCAGGCCGGCGCGTGCCGCCTGCTGAGTTGCCTTCATGGCGGTTAGGGTCCGCTCAGCCAGGTTCAAGGTATCGATGACGTTGACGAGCAGTTCGTAATCCGCTTTGGTCACCGCCAACCCGGTATACGACATGATCCGATCCTCGAGCTCGGCGATTGCGCGCTTGAGATTGGCAATGGTGTGGTGGTGCTCGCACTGTTCGGCCTCGCGGTTGATCAGCGATTCGTCCAGACGGACACGCACGAAGTGCCAGGACTCGTCGGTTGGGCTCAGGAACCCGGCTTGCTGCAGCGCGGCTTCAATCGCCTGCGCCATCTTCTCGGAGGTGGCGTAAGTACCCGCGTGCTCTGCCAGTGTCGCGTCCATCGCGGCCACGATGCAGCTGGCGATGGAAGGGTGCATATACCCCTCGGCAGGCTGCGCGTGCGGGCGATTTTTAGCGATTAGCGTTCCATCAACGGGCGCTGCCTCGCGCAGCTTGTCGTGGGGTATCAGTGCCTCGGCGGAGCTGCTGAGGGACTGAACAATGCCTGCTGCTTTGCAGCAGAGACTCTTTATTTTTTGAGCGTCGACGCTGGGCTCATCGCGGAGCGAAGCGGGAGTGACATCGCGGATTGCCTGCGCCACATCGTGCCCGCTTCCCTCCGGTGCCGAGATCTGCAGCGATACCGAAGTGGGGCGGCTATGTCCTGCGCACGACGGGGAATCGAAAAGCAAGCCGTGGGTGTGGTGGTGCTTGAGCCGGGCGTTCTCTTCCCGGAGCGTCTTCGCATGGGCCGCCAAGTGCTTGTGGTCGTCGCGCAAAAAGCCCAGAGACGCTTGCAGGGCCTCGAGGGTGGCTTGGTGTGCGCGGTCACTGTCGACCTGGCGTCGGGTGCGGCCCTCCTGGCGTCCAAGCCAGTAGGCATAGGCGAACAGCCCGATAACGAACGCGCAAATAATGATCAGGGCGATGACCTGTTGTGTGGTCATGGGTCTAACTCCTTGTGGTATGCGGGCCGGTGGTGGCGACCCTTGCTGGTGTCGTTACTGCTTGTCTTGCTCGCTGGGCCGAGATTGCTTCTCGTCCGCCTGGTAGGCCCTGCTGTCGATCAGAGCAGCAACATGGCGGATATGGGCAAACTTCAACGCCTTCTGGCTGTTGTCCAGTGTGGTCACTGGCAGGCAAATCCGGCCGACCTTCAGTTGCTCGGCAAAGGTGTCTTCGTTGAGGTTGCGGAAGTACTGCACGCGCACCTTTTCGAGTGGAATCAGCACGTCGCCAAAGGTGCGATAGAGCAGCTCCACGGTGGTTGCGTCCGGTGCGTGCGGTAAACGCAACGCGATTTGGTTGTTATTGCTCATCAGGCGTCCGGCTCTCCCTGAGCTTGTGGCGTGACGGATGGTTCCAGGTGATTTCGCAGTGTTTGCGAACCAATTCCCGCCAAGCTTCTCGGACCTGTCGGAGCGCTTCGTTGCGCTCCGCACGGGTCTTGAGCTGGAGGATCTCGGCCGCGTGCTGCCTAGGCCGCATAGCGCTTGTCTTCCGGTGGTGTCGGAAGTTTTAGCGCCAGGCGTTCCGCGAGCCATGGAATCCCTGCTTGCTTCACTCGGGTCGACTCGCTGTACTGCATCCCCGCAGTGGGGTGGAACCAGCTACCCTCTTTTATCCGAAGGTACTCGCGGTCGCGAGTGGGGTATTGAGGCAAGTTGCGTTCAGTCAGAAGTTCGTTTTCACGCATCCGGTTGATCAGCTCATTGCGACTTATGCCGAACAGCTTGGCGGTTTGTGCCAGGTTTCGTTCCATTCTTCCGCTCCTACGCTACGTCATCGAGCAGTACTGAGCCTGACTGCATTTGGGCAGTGTCGAGATGGCCGTTGGCAATGGCTTCGAGGTGCCTCGCAATGGTTCGTGCACTCCCGAGGCTGTTCGCTGGCAAGGTCAGGGTGTTCACCGTTGAGCCCATGCGTATGGCTACTGTCAGCTGGTCGAGATAGACCTCTGTCTGCAGCTCAGCTTTGACAGAAGATCCTGTCGAGCCGTCGTGGAGTATCTGCGTAAAGCAACCCGTCAGGTTGGTTTGTGCGCGGAGGCAAGCGAAAGCGTTATTGCGGAGGGCATAGCTCATGCTGTGTGCCCTCCATCGTCTGGCCGGAGCGGGGATGGAGGAGTTGGGCGTTTGGTGGTGACAAACGCGCAACCGTGCTGCTTGGCAAGGCGGCGAATCTTGAAGATCAAATCGATTGATGCAGCGGCTGGATGGACGTGCAAGGAAGTGGTGGTGTGCATGGTTTTACCTCACTCTGTGGTGGAAGAGTGTTGCGAATATCAACCAGTGGTTGCGAAATGTCAACCATCATTCTCCTCGCAAACCAGACAAGCGGTGGTAAGGTAAAGGCCTAATGCCACCACGAAGGCTTCCTTCCTAATGAGACTTAAAACTCCTCCCGTTAAAGTTAATCCTGATTCGATTTATGACGGTGATAGGCTACGTAGAAAGGAACACGTAGATAACCTAACCGTGCTTCTCTCTAATGCCGAGACTCCTTTAGTTCTATCAATCAACGCTCCGTGGGGGGCTGGTAAAACCACATTTCTTAAAATGCTTCACGCGAACTTAACGGCCCAAAAAACTAATGCGGTATATTTTAGTGCCTGGGAAACTGATTTCGCTGCTGATCCATTGCTTGCATTTTTGGGTGAGATGAATACTTTTCTCTCAAGACAACTTCAGGATCATTTCGGAAAAAGAGCTTGGGAAAAAGCTAAAAGCGCAGGGGGGCAAATTCTTAAACGTCTTGTACCTGTCGCTGTTAAAGTTGGAACTGCTGGCGCAATAGATTTGGATAAGGTGCTTGAGGATGAAGCATCAACTTTGGCTGGGGCACTTTCGAATGACATCATTGACGGTTATGTTAAAAACAAAGAGCTGGTAGATGTTTTCAAAGAAAACATAAGAAAAATGCTGATGGGGACGGAGGAGGGAGAGGGACTGGGGCGTCTGTGTATATTTGTCGATGAGCTAGATCGGTGCAGGCCAACTTATGCCATTGAATTGCTTGAAAGAATCAAGCATCTATTAGATATTCCAGGGTTGATTTTTGTACTGGCGCTGGATAAGACTCAGCTGGCACATAGTGTAAAAGCCGTGTATGGGGCTGACTTTGATGCAGCTGGTTATCTTAAGCGTTTTATTGATATCGAGTATGGCTTGCCGGATCCGGATCTAGATGTGTTCGTTGATTATTTGTTTGAGCGCAATGATTTTGAAGCTTACTTTAGATCAAGTGGTGCACATGACCTCCAGCGTGATGGACAAAGCTTGCGGAGCAGCATGCAGCTTCTGGCTAAGTCACAAAGGCTATCGCTGCGTTCAATCGAGCAGCTTTTTGCCCGTTTGAAGCTTTTAATCATTAGTACGCCGGCCAACCAACCCTTCCACCCTGATATCACGCTTTATCTAATCTATCTAAAAGAGTATGACCGTTTGGCTTATGAAGGGTTCGTGGTGGGCGGGTCTGAAGCTCAAAGGTCTATCGATCTTATACCTGAGGTATTTCATTCTGGATATGAGTCTTCTGAAATGGCACAGCAATTTATACATGCGGAAATTTTGAAGGCGCAGTCATCGAATGATCCTGAATGGGTTAAGCTTCAAGCTGAGCAGCTTAAAAAAGAAAAGTCTGAAGGTGATGAGCTTCGCCAGTATTATGCTAGGCGGGTTCTCCAGTTGTACGGATATTCGAGAGTTAGGATCCAAACGCTGATCCGTAGAGTGGAAATGCTTGAGAATTTCCAAATGCAATAACTCTGGATTTTACTCTGGCGTGAATGAGCCAATGACTTTTCCGCAGATAACAGTCTCTTCCGTTATTTGGATGATTGGATACTGCGGGTTAATTGGCTTAAGGTAATAACTTCCTGCATCTTCGACTAAAACTTTGAAGGTCGCTTCGTTAGTCCTGGAAATCCTTGCAATTACACGATCTCCGGTGATTGCCTCAACATCAGGGTCAACAAATATGATGCAGCCTTCTGGATAACTTCTACCCTGTGCAGGGTTTGTCATCGAGTCGCCGCGAACTCGAAGTGCATAGCCATTGCGGCTGATTGGAACTGGACAAGATAACCAGCGCTCGGCAGCGTACGCGTCAACGTTGCTTGTAGTATCGCACCAAGCACCTGCCTGAACCCAGGATATAAGTGGAACCTTTCCCATTATCTCGGAAATTGGTGTGATGTTGCCCTGCTGGGAGCCATCGCTAGCGTCATCCTTTTCACCGGTTCCGTATTCAAGCCACTCTCGCCTCACCCCAAGCCAATCGCTAAGAGCAACCATGCTATCGGGCTCGGCGATCGACTCAGCGTTGAGCCATTTGCTAATGGCTTGGGTGGTTTTGTGCACCCCTCGCTTCTGCAGAGCCTTATGAACATCGACGCCTCGCCCGCGCTGGCGTACCCCAGCTTGGTCAAGGGCCTGGTGCAGACGAGAGGCGAATTGCTTGCGTAAGAGATTTTTATCAACCATGGGTTGATGGTTGCACGAGGCTTGCACAATAGTCAGTTGATGTTTAATATCAACCGCCAGTTGATAAAAAGGAGGCCGCATGGCGATTTCTCAGATGGCTGATAACCCGGTGGCAATGGCATTCGATGCTGTGGGTGGTATAGGTGCTGCTTCCCGCCTGTGTGGGAGGTCGGTTCAAGCTCTAAACAAATGGCGCCAATCAGCTGTCCTGCCGCGTACTGAGTATACGGGTGAGACGAATTACTCGGCTCTACTAGCTGCCGCGGCTGCCAAAAAGGGCCGCCCCTTCGACGCTGCGTGGCTACTCGACGCTGCAGCACCCCAGAAAAAAGGCGACCCGAAGGTCGCCTAGTTTCCCCTAGTAGCGCCACCACAGTGCTACGGGGCTGCATTCCAGGGAGGTGGGCACACCACTGCAACCACTTACCTCGACTGCAAATTCCCAGGCACGAATGCCTGGGTGCCGCCTTCTCCACCACAGATTGGGCGGCGGGTGCCGGCGAGTTTGTTGGACTTTGCCGGCAGTGACTCTCTCAAGCCACGCGGCGAGTGTAACACCACCGCTCGTCGCAGGCACTGGCAGCCTTCATGGCGTAATGCCACGTGCCAAAGCGGAGGCGAGAGATCGCCTTCATCACTCGGCAGTAGCACCACATGCTGCCGGGACGCGTGATAGGTCGGCGGGCACAGCACATAGGTCCGCTTGCCTTGAACGCACCGCCCAGGCAGGGAGCCTGGGTACCGCCTCTTTCACCACAGGAGGCAATTGATTTGCCTGGGGCTGTCGATGGAACGACGTCCCGGCAGGAGGCCGTGTCAGCCTTTCGCTGCCCGGTTACTTACTCTCTCAACGCTATGCGGCGCACGTATCACCACTGCTCGCCGCTGGCACTGGCTACCGACAAGGACAATGCCATGAGCCGAACCGCAATGAGCTGCCTCGAGCGCGCCAAGCGCGAAGTGCTGCCGCTCGAACTTGCGCTTTACCACGCTGTACGTGACTACCCTGGCGGCGCTGCCGCTATTGCGGCCACCACTGGCCGCAACGCCACCACTCTCCAACACAAACTGTCCCCCACCCATCCCACCCATATTGCCAACGTCCAAGAGTTCGGCGAAATCCTCGAACTGACCAAGGATCCACGGATCCTCGACTCAGTTCATGCATTGGTCGGCGACACCATCTGGCAAGAGCTCTCGGGCGCCTACAGCCATGACGTTCCCGAAACCCTGACCATGGGCCTCGCGGGGTTCTTCCGCCAGGTCGCCAACCTGTCTGAAACCTGGGCGCGCAGCATTGGCGACGGCAAGGTCGATGATCAGGAGCTCGCGGAGATCCAGCAGCAAGTCTTTCGGGGCATCCAGGGCTTGCTCGGCATGTATCGCCGCGCCGAATACGTCAACCAGACCACTCGGGGGGTGAGTCGTGGCTGATATTGCTGATTTGGCGAATGATCGCGCGCAATGGCACCTGGACTTGGCGCTCGCAGCCCGTAAGCCTGCGCCTGTGCGCGTATCTCTTGAAGAATGCGTTGATTGTGAAGAACCAATCTCTCAGGCGCGGCGTTTAGCGGCACCAGGTTGCATGCGTTGCACGGATTGCCAAGTCTTGAACGAAAAGCAAGGGGCTCGTCATGCTCGATAAGGTTCTCGACCAGCTGAACGACTACGGCCTGCAGCCTGAGCAGCCTCTGATCTTCGGCAAGCTGACCCGCTGCCGCACCAAAGATGACAAGGGCAAGGAAAAGAACGGTTGGTATGTCCTGCACGAGCATTTGACCGAGAAAGGTCAAACCCTGATCTTCGGCAGCTTTGGTGATTGGCGCCTGGGCGAAACGCAGAAAGTAAAGACCGACGGTCGAGGGCTGACCCCGGAAGAGCGTGAAGTCATGCGCGCCCGCCAGGCCGACGCCAAGCGTCGGGCTGCAGAGGTCGCTGCCAACGCGGCCCGTCGTGCGGGCAAGCGGGCCGCCGCTATGTTCAAGCGCATGCCCGATAAGGGGCGTAGCGCCTACCTGGATCGCAAGCAGGTGGTGGGCTTCGGCGTTCGCTATGCGCCGAAGTCGGGGGCGGTGCTCGTCCCGATGCAGAATGCACAAGACGCCATCGTCGGCCTGCAGGTGATCTTCCCGACAGTCCAAGAGGATACCGGGCGCGACAAGTGCTACTGGCCGCATGGCATGGCCAAGGATGGTGCGTTCCACATGATCGGGGGCCATCCTGAGCCAGGGGAGCCTGTACTGGTGTGTGAGGGTTACGCCACCGGCGCTAGCCTGCACATGGCAACCTCCCAGGCAGTCGCTATCGCATTCGATGCGGGCAACCTGATGGCGGTAGCCAAGCACATGCGCGAGCGCTTCCCTGGCCGGTCCATCATCATCTGCCGGGATGACGACTGGAAGACCAAGCGGCCAACGGGCGAGCCCTGGAACCCGGGTGAGGAAAAGGCCAATAACGCGGCTGTGGTGGTGGGTGGCCAGGTGGTCGGCCCGATCTTCTCGGTCGAGCGCGAAGCCAAATGGACCGACTTCAACGACCTGCACTGCGCGGAAGGTCTCGAGGCGGTTCGTCGTCAGGTCACGGCGGTGATCAAGCCTCCGGCTACGGGGGGCTGGAAAGACATGCTGGCTAGGACCGAGAGCGGTGCCCTGATCGCGCACATGCAGAACGTCGAGCTGATCCTGGCCAACGATGAACGGTGGAGCGGGGTGATCGGCTACAACGCCTTCAGCTCGAAGATCATGCGCCTCCGGGCGGCGCCCTATGGTGGCGTGCCGGGGGAGTGGAGCGACATCGACGACATGCGCGTAATGAAGTGGCTGGCCCAGCAGGGCCTCCGCGTCAAGGCCTCGCATGTGGTCGAGGCTGTCAGTGTTGTGGCGCACGACAACGCCTTCCATCCGGTCTGCACCTACCTGGCCAAGCTGGAATGGGATCGCGTGCCACGGCTCGAGCGCTGGCTGCATGAAATCTTCGGAGTGCCCCGCACTGAGTACAGCGCCAAGGTCGGTAAGCGCTGGATGATCTCGGCGGTGGCCCGAGTGATGAAGCCCGGTTGCAAGGCGGATGCGGTGATGATCCTCGAGGGGGCGCAGGGCGCGGGTAAGTCCACGGCGCTGGGCATCCTTGGTGGCGAATGGTTCATGGACACGCCGTTTACCTTGGGCGACAAGGATGCGTTCCAGGCGATCCGTGGCAAATGGATCGTCGAGCTGGGCGAACTGGACAGCTTCAACAAGGCTGAGAGCACCAAGGCCAAGCAGTTCTTCTCGGCCTCCATCGACACCTACCGCGAAAGCTATGGGCGAAGAACGAGCGACGTGCCACGTCAGTGTGTTTTCGCGGGCACCACCAACCAAGATGAATACCTCAAGGACGCCACCGGTAACCGGCGTTATTGGCCGGTCGCCTGCGTCAAGGTCGACCTGGAGGCGTTGCGCCGGGTCCGTGACCAGCTGTGGGCCGAGGCCATGTTCTGCTACCAGGCCGGTGACATCTGGTGGGTCACCCGCGAAGAGGAAGAACTGTTCACTACCGAGCAGGAAGAGCGCTTCGTGGTGGATGAATGGGAAGGACCGATCCTCAAATGGCTGGAGGAATCGCAGGCCGGGGAGACGGTCACCGGGAGCGAGGTGTTGGGTCAGGCGCTCAACCTCGACCCCGGCCATTGGGGCAAGCCCGAGCAGATGCGTGTGGGGTCGATCATGCACCGCCTGGGTTGGCGGCGTCGACGGCTCGCCGCGCTTCCGAAGAGTGGCAAGCGGCCCTGGGCGTACCAGAAGCCAGAGGGCTGGGGCCGCACCAGCGCCCTGGAGCAACAACCGCCAGCGCCGAAGGAGGACTGCTTTTGATCAAGCATATCGATGAGATGCTGAGGCTGTGGGCGCAAGAGCTGCACACGCCAGATGTTCACGGTGGTGGTTCGGGTGGTGGTAGCATGCTCGGGCTCCTCATGGACTGCCGGGGTGATCTGATCCGAGGTACCAGAGGAAGTCGGGTACTGCTTGATGAGTCTGCGGACATCGAGATCATCGTGAACAAGCACCTGGCCCCTCAGTTGTACGTCATTGTGAAAGAGCACTACTGCAACCAGGACAGCCTGCTCGAGCAGAAAATGGCGTATTGCAGGTGCAGTAGGAAGACGTACTATGAACGCCTGCACCAAGCCCATGTGGCTATTCAGGGGTTTTTAAAAGGGAAGAAGGCTGCATGATCCGCCACCTTTGGTCCTACCGTCCCGCTGCGGTCCTGCCGTGTTTTTCGCAGGTTAGCCCAGCCCCAGCCCGCGCAGCTCGCGGGCTGTCCCACCGTCCCACTGCTCACACGAAGGCGCGCACATAGGGCGCATGCAACGCGTTACGCGCGCGTTGCGCGCAGCGTGCTTTTAATATCTCTCTTTACACGGGAAAAGGTTAAGAACAGTTAGACAGTGGGACAGCCTTTGATTTTCGTGGGCTCTACAGGTCCCACTATCGCCGCCCCCTTTGGGACCTATGGGGCAGCGCCAAAGTAAAGCTAAGCCGGGCAAGTGTATTCCCCCGAGATTCGCCAGACATTCCCTAGACGTTTACCCCTTATTGCCGGGTGGCATTAAAACCCGCTTGCTGCCAGGAAACTCGGCCTGCAAAATGTACCCATCTTCGAGACGTGCGGGCGCACAAAGCGGCCCGCCAAACACTGAAAACCCCGGCCTAGGTGCCGGGGTTTTTGCATTTGGGGGATTCGATGAACAGCGAGCAACAAGCGTTGGCCGAGGCGCCAATCTGGATGGTGGTCGTGCTGTCGCTGGTCGGCGGTGTGTCTGGCGAGATGTGGCGGGCCGACAAGGCCGGTGTCAGTGGCTGGTCGCTTGTTCGCCGGATTGCTCTGCGTTCTGGGGCATGTGTTGTGTGTGGATTGTCGACCATCATGCTCTTCTACTCGGCAGGCATGTCGATCTGGACCGCGGGCGGCATCGGTTGCTTGACCGCGATGGCGGGTGCCGATGTCGCCATTGGTTTGTACGAACGTTGGGCCGCCAAGCGCTTGGGCGTCAGTGAGATGCCGGAGCGCGGTGACAGCAGCGAATGATCGGAGGAGGTCTGCTATGCAAGTACGTGTGATCGATGACACCCAAAATGTTCTATGGGTCAAGACAGAGACCGGCGGTCTGACTAGCTTGTCTTACCGCCGGGATGGGACGCTGGTGAAAATCATATCTCTCCTCGAGTCAGCTCTGCTTCAGGCTCGTGGAGAATTGAACAACCGGCAGGAAGGCGGAGACATCGCGCAGGAAAACTCCGCTGCCCTTGAGGAGATGTTAAATCGTAAGCTCCTTGTTGATGTTGGCCATGACCCATCCCCAAATGTTCGGGGAACGGAAGAACGAATGCCACGCGGGCGGGGCTCGGAAGTAAACCCTGTTGCCTGACTTCCAGATCGCCACCACATGCCCAGCGAGATCCGCGCTCCAAGCTGCTTGCTGGAGCGATTCCATGATGTCCTGCTGTTGGCTGTCGGATTTGCTTCCGAATGATGAATCTAGCGGGAAGACAATCATGTCCTGCCCGCTGTGGTGCACATGAGCGATTTTGTACTTTGCCATCTCGGTTCCTTGTGGCTTGGGAGGTAGTCCTTCCTCGGCACTCCTTCTGCTAGGAAGGACCTTCAAATGCTAGCACTTTGAAATCAATGGCGATGGTTCACCGATTGCAGAGCCCGTTTGCAGCGTTGCCGAGCTGCAAGATCTGGCGGTGTCTCGGGCTAGGGCCGGGGACCCTGGTGATATGGCCGGGGTACGGGGCAGGAAACCCGCGGCTTTTCGCTAGCGGACAGTTCGCCTGCTTACTGAAATTCAACCCGTTGAAATTGAAAGTTGTTTGTTGAAATACCATTGAAATGGAGGGCTCATGACGGATCCGAACTTCTTGTCAAAGAGCGCCTTCGCTGCTCGCATAGGGCGATCACCCAGTTACATTACCTGGTTGAAAGACAACGGCCGCCTGGTGCTTTCACCTGATGGGAAATTGGTGGATGTGCTGGCCACCGAGGCCAAGATTCAGGAAACAGCTGATCCGGCCAAAGCAGCCGTCGCGGCTCGGCATGAAGAAAAACGCATCGAGCGGGACGTCCGGGCCCACATCCAGCCAAGCGCCGACACACCTGCGGTGCAGCCAGCGGATCAGGCGCCGAGCGGAGGCCCCAACTTCCAGCGATCGAAGGCGCATCGGGAGTTCTACCTTGCTGGGCTGGCAGAGACCGAGTTCTACAAAGTTCGGGGCAATCTGGTTGAGCGCGCCGCTGTCGAAGATGCCGCGTTCGCTGCTGGCAGGATGCTTCGCGAACAGTTTTTTGGGCTTGCTCCGCAGCTCGCCGGCGAACTGGTCGGGATGAGCGACCCATGGGACATCGAGAAGCACCTCACCGACACCTTCCGTCGACTGTTCACCGAGGCGGCCAAGATGAATAGCGTCGACCTAGAGAAGGCCATTGCACAAAAACGAGCTGCCAAACAGAGCTGAGCCTATGCACACCGGATACGCAGACGGTGCAGAGGTGTACCGCGATGCGTTTTGCCGAGGGCTAATGCCAGACCCTGATTTATGGGTCGACGAGTGGGCTGATGAGTACATGCGAATCCCGCGTGATACCGGTGCAGCAGAGCCTGGCAAATACCGCACTGCACGTACCCCGTATGCCCGCGAACCCATGCGCTGCCTGTCGCCTGCCCATCCGTGTAAGCGGGTGGTGACAAAAATTGCGTCGCAGCTGATGAAGACCCAGATTGCCCTGAATTGGATCGGGGCACTGATCCACATGGCGCCGGCCAACATCTTGACGCTACTGCCCACTGGAGGGCTGGCGAAGCGGGTGTCCTCGCGAATCGGCAAGACCATCGATGCAGTGCCGGAGTTGAAGGGGCGTGTGGCGACGGCACGTTCCAGAGATGCCCGTAACACCTTGGACACCAAGGAATTCGATGGTGGTGCACTCTTTGCCACCACAGCCGGCTCGGCGGCTAACCTTTCAGAGCTGACGGCCCGTTATGTCTACGGTGATGAAGTCGATCGCTGGGAAGTGGACGTCAATCAGGAAGGCGATCCGATCAAGTTGGCCGAGGCGAGGGGTAGTACGTTCGGGCGCAACGCCAAGTTTTACTTTTCCAGTTCTCCTCTCATCAAAGGCATGTCTCGGATCGATGATCTCTTCAAAATGGGGGATCAGCGACACTACTACGTGCCTTGCCCGGCCTGCGGTCACATGCAGGTGCTGACCTGGGAACGGCTGTTGTACTCGGCTGATTTTAGTACCACGCATTACCAGTGCGCTGGACCCGAGTGTGACGTTCTTATCGAAGAGCATCACAAGGCAGAGATGCTGGCCAAAGGCGAGTGGCGTGCCCATGCGGAGGGTGATGGCGAGACGGTTAGCTTTCACCTCAATGCGTTGTATGCCCCGCTAGGTTGGCATTCTTGGGCGACACTGGCCCGCGAGTTTGATGAGGCTAAGCGTGCCCAAGCGCGTGGCAACCAGCATCCTATGCAGGTTTTCTACAACACCCGGCTGGCAGAGGTTTGGGACAGCGCGCTTGAGCAAACCAAGGCCGAGGTACTGCAGGCTCGTGCTCAGCAGGAAGACTATGTACTCGGAACCTTGCCAGTGGGAGCGCTCGCTCTAACGGCCTCCGTCGACGTTCAGGCCAACCGCCTGGAGTTGATGGTCATGGGCTGGGGCTCTGGTATGGAGCGCTGGGTGGTAGATCATCAGGTGTTGCCTGGCGATCCGGCTGATGAGCGTACCTGGTCGCTGTTGGACGAGCGGCTGAAGGTGCGGTACCGACATCCCTGCGGTGTGAGCCTCGCGATCCTAGCCACAGGCATCGACTCCGGCGGTCATCACACCCACGAGGTCTACCAGTTCACTCGTGTGCGTCGCTGGCGCAACGTGTTTGCACTCAAAGGTGCGAGTAAGCCAGGCAAGCTTGTGATCGCTCAGCGTCCGTCGCAGGTGGATGTCACCTGGAAGGGCCAGACCGAACGCAACGGCGCCGAGCTGTGGATCGTTGGTACCGACACGGCAAAGGATTGGATCTACAACCGATACAACTTCGAGACAGGGCCTGGTGCGCTTCACTTCGCCAAGGACCTTCCCGACGAGTTCTTCCAGCAGTGCGTGGCCGAACGGAAGATCGTTCGCTACGTGAAAGGTAAAGAGCGTTTCGAATGGGTCAAGAGCAAGGCCGAGCGCAACGAGGCGCTTGACCTGATGGTGTACAACCTGGCCATGGCCAACTTCCTCGGCCTTCACCGCTATGGCGAACAGGACTGGGACAAGCTGCGGCAGGCGCTCGCGCAGGCCAACTTGTTCGAGCAAGGCGAACCGGAGCCAGCCCGGCCCCCGGCGAACGAGCCTGATGACGACCAGGACGACGAGGTCGGTTCACCCGCTCCTGCAGCTGTTCCGGTCAAGCGCAACGATCCACCGTCACCACTACCACCGACTCCCCGAGCCGTACCCAACCCCATGCAACGCCGCAGTTCAAGCAGCGGTTACCTGAAGAGGCGTTAAGTGCTAGCTCAGCCCGATCATCGGACTGATGAATCTCGCACCTAATGCCAAGGCTTCTGTAACCAAACCTTTGGTTGCTTCTCGACCTTGCTCCTTTGCGAGGCTGGAAAGCTGCTCGCCTATAGAGTCCTTCGAGCTGACGCTGTCAGGTACAGCTTTCAGAACCTCAAGCCCCTTTGCAGTGAGGACCGCCTCACTGAACGAGGTATAGGGGTGCGGCTTAGCGGTTAGGTAACCAGCGTCCATCAGCCATTTGCCTGTTGCGAAGAAAAACTCTGCTTCCTTTGTGGGGACTTCCATTCCCAGCCGTTCATCGAAATGCATGGCATTACTCACGAAGTCTTCGGCTGTTAGGTATGTCGGCAAGGGGAACTGCAGGTACAGCTTCGCGAAGAGCTTCCCGGTGATTTCGTCAAACATCTCAATATTGGAGACAGCCATGTCACAAGATTCCACTTCAAAGGTTGAAAAAGTAAAGGCATCCGCTGAACTTCAAGGCGAGCTAAGGCGTGTGATAGCCGACCAACTTACCGGAAGGATGGATTGGGTCAGGGCCCGAACCTACTGGACCTTACGGCTGCCTGGCATACCTGCTGAGGAATTGGCGGATGCTCTATCGCACGTCCTCGCCGGAGGATGTTTCCGGCAGGAAACAGGCTCTCGGCATCAGAACTTCCTCTAATACCTAACGCAGTCGGCAACACTGCTGCAAGAGGCATTTAATGGCTTATACAAAAGCACACCTCGACGCTGTCGAGCGGGCGATTGCGCGCGGTGAAAAGATTGTTCGCTACTCGGACCGCACCGTCGAGTATCGGACGGTGGACGAGCTGATCAAGGCTCGCGACCTGATCCGCACCGAGCTGACGAATGCCGCCGGGCCACGCTCGCGCGTAGTGCGCGTATTCCACGGAGGCAAGGGGCTGTGAGCGGACGCTACTTGTCCCTCGGTCGTTCGGGCATCTTGGTGCCCGAGCGGATCAAGGCCAGCTACGAAGGCGCCGCCGAGGGACGGCGCTCATCAAACTGGGATGCGCCGGATACTGGCGTGAACAGCTTGATCATGCCGGCCTTGCGTAACCTGCGCTCCCGCTCCCGCAGTGCGGTGCGCAACGACCCCTACGCCGCCAACGTCATCGACAAGCGCGTCAGCAACCTGATCGGTACCGGCATCACGCCGCACCCTCGGCTGCTCGACAAGGCAATCCGGAAGGTGATGCAGGAGCTGTGGGAGGACTGGGTAGATGAGGCTGATGCCGATCAGCTCACGGACTTCTACGGCCTGCAGGCGCTGGTGGCGCGTACGGTAGAGCAGTCGGGCGAGTGCTTCATTCGTCTGCGCCCGCGCCGGCTAGAGGACGGCTACGCGGTACCACTGCAGTTGCAGTGCCTATCGCCGGAGTTTGTCCCCCATGACAAGTTCGAAATGACCCGCTTCGGCAACGTCATTCGAGCCGGGATCGAGTTCAACGCCATGGGACGGCGCGTGGCGTATTGGTGCTACCGCAACCATCCCAGCGACAAGTCCTCTCTCAATGTGGGCTACAACCAGCTGGTGCGAATCCCGGCTGAGCAGATGTTGCATGTGTTCGAGCCCCTGGAGCCCGGACAATTGCGCGGCGTACCGCGCTTGGCGCCGGTCCTGAAGCGTCTGCGTAGCCTGGATAACTTCGACGACGCGGTGTTGTTCCGCCAAGAGGTTGCCAACCTTTTTGCCGGCTTCGTTCGCAAGCCAACCCCGGACGGCCCGCCGCAACTCGACCCGCTTACCGGGGCGCCGGTCAGGTACGACCGGGACGGCTTCACCCCGATGGTAGGGCTGGAACCCGGCACGATGCAGGAGCTGTTGCCTGGTGAGCAGGTCGAGTTCTCAGACCCGCCCGACGCCGGCAACAACTACCCAGACTTCATGCGGCAGCAGCTGATGGCCGCTGCCGCCGGCTCGGGGCTGCCGTACGAACTCATGACCGGCGACATGCAAGGCGTGAACGACCGCGCGATCCGCGTGGTGCTGACCGAGTTCCGTCGAAGGTTGGAGCAACTCCAGTTCCAGGTGTACGTCCATCAGCTGTGTCGGCCGGTGCGCAAGGCCTGGTTGGACATGGCCGTGCTTGCCGGGGCGCTCGACCTGCCGGACTACGCGCAGCGGCGCCGCGAGTACCAGCGTACCCGTTGGGTACCGCAGGGCTGGGCCTACATCCACCCGGTACAGGATGTCCAGTCACGCAGCATGGAGATCGCTGCGGGCTTCGCATCGCGAAGCGAGGTGTGCCTGCGCAACGGTACGGACGCGGAGGTGGTCGACGAAGAGAACGCCGCCGATATCGCCCGGGCAAAGGCTCTGGGCCTCAACTACAGCAGCTTGTCGGCCGTCGAGGATGACCCTGATGAGTCCGGCGACAAGGGGAAGAAATGAAAAAACTGATGCCGTTTCGCATCTACAACATGGCGTCCTCGGTGCAGCAGGTCGCAGACCAGCACTGGTACAGGATCAGTGCGGCGGCTGAGGGACAGGGCGATACCCAGGCCGATGCCACTCCCATCGAGATCTATATCTACGGTGAAATCGGGGGCTGGGGCATCACCGCAAACGAATTCATTCAGGACCTGAAGGCGATCGATGACGGTGTTTCCCCGGTGGTGGTGGCGTTCAACACCATCGGCGGCGATCTGTTCGACGGGTTGGCTATTCACAACGCGTTAAACCGGTTGGGTGAGCGCTGTACCGCGCGTGTTGATGCTCTGGCGGCCAGCGCAGGAAGCGTCGCTGCCTGCGGAGCCCACCGCTTGGTGATGGCTTCGAATGCGATGCTGATGGTGCACAACCCATGGACCTGGACCAGCGGTGATGCCGAGGACTTGCGCCGGGTGGCTGATGTCCTCGACCAGACCTTCGAGGCGATCATCGCGGCGTACAAGGCCAAGGCGCCGGGCATCGACGATGCCGAGCTGCGCCGTATGGTCAACGATGAAACTTGGTTGACTGCGCAGGAGTCGCTCGCGCTGGGCCTGGCTGACGAAGTGGGCAATGGGGTCGAGGTCAAGGCGTGCCTTGGCCAGGGCGCCGCGATGCAGCGCTACCGTCAGACACCTAAGGCGCTGCTGGATCAGTTGGCGGACCAGCCGGAGGCAGCGGGTGGTAAGCCGGCAACACCGCCTGACCTGCCAGCCGCTGACCCAGGCGACCCTACTGCGCTGGCTCTGATGATCGCCCAGGACTGCGCGAAGGCGGGAATTAGTAATTTGGTCGAGTCGTTGATCGCCTCCACCAAACTGGCCGACAAGGCCACTGTGCAGGCTGCCTTGACCCGTACCAAGGGTGTCCGTGATCTCTGCGTAGCCGCTCGGCTGCCAGAGCTAACCGTTGAATTTGTGCAGGCCGGCCTGGAGCCTGATGCAGTGCGGGCGCGCCTGTTCGAGAAGCTGGTCAGCTCCGGCAAGGGTTTTGAGATCGACAACAGCCTGCCGCCGGCCGATGACGAGCCAGAGAAGGTCAAGGCGCAGTTACCCAATCCTTCCAACATCTGGGCTGCCCGCCGGCAGGCCGCCAATAAAGGAGCACGACCATGAGTAACATCCGCCAGGAGCCGGTGCACGCCGGTGAGTTCCTGCTTTCCGAGGGAGCAGGAAAGATTTCCCGCGAAGCCATCAACGTCGCTGCTGGTCCTGGTCTGGTCGCTGGCCAAGTGCTTGGTCTGGTAACGGCCAGTGGCGAATTCACAGCCTACGACCCCGCTGCAGAAGACGGCAGCGAAAAAGCCGTGTGCATTCTCTATGCCTCTCTCGGCGAGTCCGAAACCGTTCGGCGTGGCCGCGCGGTGGTTCGGCTGGCCGAGGTCAGTGAGGCCCTGCTGACCGGCATCGATGCTGATGCGGAACAGGCCTTGGCAGCGCATTTCATCATCCTGCGCTGACCCGACTCTCTCTCACCCCAACCCCGCCCTGAGCGGGGTTCTTACTTTTTGGAGTACCTCATGGCTGAGATTGCCATTTTCCAAGACGACGCCTTCGGCGTTGCAGCCCTGACCGCTGCTATCAACGAGCAGGAGTACGTGCCAGGGCGCCTTGCAGCTCTTGGCCTGTTCCAGGAGGAGGGTGTCGCCACCCTTACCGTGCAGATCGAGAAGGACGGTGACACGCTCGCCCTCGTGCCGGCGGGGGAGCGCGGCACCTCTGGCCTGGTGGTGGGCGGTAGCAAGCGCACGCTGATCCCGTTCAACACCGTTCACCTGCCGCAGCGCTTTGCGATCAAGGCGGACGAGATCCAGGGTATCCGCGCGTTCGGCACGCTGACGGAGCTGCAGGCCGTACAGGATGTGGTCAACAAGCGTCTGGCCAAGGCGAAACGCCAACTGGATGCCACTCACGAGTTTCATCGGATGGGGGCAATCAACGGCAAGGTGCTCGACGCAGACGGCTCGTCAGTGCTGTTGGACATCTACAAGGTCTTCGGGGTGTCGCAGCAGAAGCAGTCGATGGGGCTGAATGACCCGAATGCCAACATTCAGGTGCAGTGCGTGGATGCCCTGGACATGCAAGAAGATGCGCTTGGCAACGTGACCACCACTGGTGCCCGCGCTTTCTGCGGCAAGACCTTCTGGAAGAAGCTCATCGCCCACTCATCGGTTGTCGATACCTACAAGGGTAGCCAGCAGGCTGCAGCGCTTCGTGGCGACGGGCGTGAAACGTTCGAGTTCGGTGGTATCAGCTGGGAGCGTTACCGGGGCAAGGTAGCGGGTGTTCCATTCGTCCCTGACGATGAAGCGCGCCTGGTACCCGAGGGGGTTTCTGAACTGTTCCTGTCGGTCTATGCGCCGGCAGACTACATGGAAACCGTCAACACCGAGGGCTTGCCGTATTACAGCAAGCTGGAGGAGATGCCTTTCGGTAAAGGGGTTGCGGGTGAGGCTCAGTCCAACCCGTTGCACATCTGCACGCGTCCCCGTGCAGTCATCCGCCTGACCGCCTGATCATGGCCTTCCGCGACCTGATCGATGATCTGGACGAGGTGGTATTCGATGTCCTCGGCGATCTTGCGCATATCGAAGGTCGCGAGGTTCTCGGGATGTTCTCGGCACCGTGGCTGCAGCCCAAGCTCGGCCAGATTAATACCGGCCTGCGTGAGCCGCACCTGGTCATCCGCGTTGGTGACACCGCGGGTGTCGATACGCGGCAGAGCGTGATGATCGATCTGCCGCCCGAGGACGGTGGTGGGAATTTCACCATCGCCCGAATTGAGCCTGGTGGCGACGGGCTTGTAACCCTGGTGCTGAGGAAATCGGCATGAGCGTAGGCAGTTACCAGAAACAGTCGTCTAGTTCAGGCCTCATTACACTCCAGGCGAACGTGCAGCAGGCTTCGAACTTCACAAAGTTCGCAGCTTTGATGCCGAAGGCGATCAAGGCGGCTGAGCGACGGGCAATCAATAAGACCATTCGTTGGCTGCGCACGCACATTGCCAGATCGGTGAGCCAACAAGAGCGAATCGCGGTTACGGCGGTCCGTCAGCGCTTGAGAGCTTTCCCAGTGGCCAGCAATGGCCAAGGCAAGCTCTGGTTCGGTTTGAATCCCATCGAAGCGAGTCGAGCAGGCCGCCCTCGACAATCCCGCTCAGGTGTGTCCGTAGCCGGACGTTCGTACCAGGGGGCTTTTTTCCGGACTGTGTATGGCAACAAGCCGGATATCTGGATCCGTACTGCCAGTAAGCACTTCAACGCTGATGATTATCCCACCAGCCAAGTCTCTGCCAGAGGCGGTGCGGGTTCAGGATGGGTCGGTGAGAACGGCAGCCGATTTCCACTAGCTAAGGCAAAGATCTCGCTGGAAGAGGTGAGGCCGCATTTCGAGTCATGGACGAGAAAGGCGCATCAGCGCTTGCTTGTGGTGATGGAGCAGGAGCTGAACTTCGAGCTATTGAAGTATCTACGGAGATTGGGCAATGGATGATGATCCAATACCTCTTGAGCAGCTATATGCCGCTATCGAGCAACATATCAAAGACGCCATTCCAGGGCTGGCCTACGTCGGTACCATGCCTGACGGGATTGAGGTAGTTCCACCTCCAGCCGTTGTACTCGAACTGGCCGGATTCGACCATGTGGATATGGATCCGGGGACTGGCGAGACCGCCGTGGAGGCGCGTTTTGAGGCCCGTGCAATTGTTCCGGTAGAGGAGAAAAACTGCCTCCACGTTGCTGCCTTCGTTGCCGCGCAGCTTGCGGTTCTACTTCGTGGGCAATCGTGGGGGCTCCCTATCGGCTTTGCTGACTTTGTCCGTGCAGAGCGTGACTGGAGCCGTCCTGAGCTGGATATCTTCGCGGTCTGGGTCGTCGAATGGACTCAGGTCATCTATCTCGGGGAAGAGGAGTGGCCGTGGCCCACTGAGCTCGGCCCGGCCGCTACAGGCACTACTGGAAGTGGGAGACCGCTTTCCGAAAGTTATGTCGAGGTCGAGAGGATACCGGATGAGCTACCCGCTGGCTGAGCATGACCGAATGATCGCCGGCATGATTCGCAAATGCCGGGTCGTGGCGCTTGACCTCGCCGCCGACCCACCGGTCTGCCGGGTTTCGGATGGCGAGTGGACCAGCGCCTGGGTGCGCTGGCACAGCCTAAGTGCCGCACCTGGCGCGCGGCACTGGCTTGCCCCTGGCATGCATGAGCAGGGGGTGTTGATCAGTACCAGCGGCGATGTAAGCCAGGGCACATTCCTGCCGGGGCTGTACAGCGGCCCTGCGCCGGCGCCGGATGACCGCGACCATGTCCAGCGATGGCTGTTCGAGGACGGCGGGTCGCTGACCTACGACTGGCAGGCCAAGCGCTACAGCATCGAGCTGCCGGCCGGCCAGGTGGATATCAAGGTGGGCGGCTCGGTCGTTACCGTAACGGAATCGGCCATTGAGGCAATGGCGCCCATGCTGCGTTTCATCGGCCCGATGTTGATTCAAGGCGCGTTACGCGTAACGGGCGATATCTACGGTGACGCCCGAATCATCGACACGGCCGGCAACACCGCCAACCACAAGCACTGATTCACAGCGGGCGGGCGCTCATGCGCCGCAGCCCTGATAACTACCAGCCCGCCGCGCGCGGGCTTTTTCATGCCTGGAGGAAACCATGGCGACTAAAAAGGCCGCTGTCGAGGCCCAGGAGGCCCCTGTGGCCGACGAATCCCCCAAAGTGCTGTACCGAGACGCGGCGTTCCGCTCCCGCTCCATTTTCACCCCCAGCGGCGCCCAGTTAGATGTAGTCAATTTCGAGGTGCGGGTGCCGGCCTCGGACGACGAGGCGCTGGCCACCTTCGATGAGCACCCGGATTTCCAGCGCGTGCAGGAGTAACTCCCGATGATCGGAATGGACCGCCACACCGGCGCCGTGCTGTCCGGGGTCGATCACTTGCGGCAGTCCATCGTGGACATTCTGACCACCCCGGTGGGCTCACGGCTGATGCGGCCGGAGTACGGCAGCAAGCTGCGCCGGTTTGTCGACCAGCCGGTTAACGCGGGCTGGAAAAGCGCGGTGCAGGCTGAGGCCGCGCGGGCGCTGCAGCGTTGGGAGCCACGCCTGGTCCTGCAGAGTGTGCAGGTGGTTTCCGCGGTGGGCGGCCAGATCGGCTTTCGCATTACCGGCACCTATTCCGAGGACAGCGTGAACCTTGAGGTAAGCATATGAGCACCATTGACCTGGCCAGCCTGCCGGCGCCTACGGTGATCGAGGAGCTGGACTTTGAAACGTTCTATCAGGAAGGCCTGACAGGTTTTCGCGCCCTGATGGGCAACAACTGGAACGCCGAGTTGCTATCTGATCCGGTGGTCAAGCTGCTGGAGCGTGCCGCCTATGAAAAGGTTATGACCCGCGCCCGTATCAACGATGCCGCCAAGTCGCAGTTCATTGCCTTTGCCCAAGGCGCCGACCTCGACCAGCTGGCCGCCAACTACAACGTCAAGCGCCTGGTGATCGTCGCGGAGGACCTGAGCGCGGTACCGCCGGTGGCCGAGCAGCTGGAAAGCGACGAATCACTGGCCGAGCGCACCTTGCTGGCCTTCGAGGGCATGGCGGTGGCAGGGCCGGCCGGTGCGTATGAGTTTCACGCCCGATCCGCCGATGGGCGGGTGGCGGATGTGAAGGCCAGCAGCCCGTCGCCGGCCACCGTGCTGGTCAGCGTCCTTAGCCGGGTGAATGGTGGGGTGGCTACCCAGGACTTGCTCGACAAGGTTGCCCAGGCGCTGACGCCTGAGAACATCCGGCCGGTGGGCGACCGGGTACTGGTCAAGTCGGCCGAGCTGGTCGACTACGAGATCGAGGCGGTGCTGTACATGTTTCCGGGGGCCGAGAACGAGCTGGCCCTGGCGCAGGCCAAGACTTCCTTGGATACCTATATCAACGCGCAGCGCCGACTGGGCCGGGACATTCGACGCTCGGCCATCCATGCCGCGCTGCATGTGCCCCGCGTGCAGCGGGTGGAGCTGGTCAAGCCCGCTGCAGACTATGTGATCGAGGACCACCAGGCATCCAACTGCGTCGGCTCCAGCGTGGTGATGGGTGGCACGGATGAGTGACACCAGCCTGCTGCCGATCAACCGCACCGCGCTGGAGGATGCCCTGGCGCAGGTGGGGCTGGAGCCGGCCGACCTGGCCAACGTGTTGCGCTCGATGAAGCGGCCAGAAACCTGCCCGGCCGAGATGCTGCCCTGGCTGGCGATTGAGCGCAGCGTGGACCGCTGGGACCCCGCATGGTCCGAGGAAATCAAACGCAAGACGGTGCGCGACTCGTTCGAGGTACACCAGCGCAAAGGCACCATCGCCTCGCTGCGCCAGGTCATTTCGCCGTTTGCCGACATTATCGACATTGTCGAGTGGTTCGACCTGACCCCCATGGGGCCGCCCGGCACTTTCAGCCTGAGCCTGGCGCTGCTGAATACCGGCCTCAGTGACCGTGGGATTGCCGAGCTGGAGCGCATGATTCTGTCGACCAAGCCGGTTAGCCGGCACCTGGTCGGGTTAAGCATCACTTACAGCCCCAACGGCCAGTTCTACATGGGCGCGGCCGTGTCCTCGGGTGACGAAACCGAGATTCTTTCGGCCGATCTGCAGGCTGAGGCCTTTGCTGACCTGGAGCTGATGATGCTGGCCAATGACCTGCATTACTTCGCCAACCACCGAATGCCTGAATTACTGGAAAAGCCATGAGCGAACTATCCGACCGCCAAGCGGCCGCCATCGCCCTGATGGAAGCCGCCGCACAGACGGCCCATGACATTGTGCATGGCGCGGCTGACGCCACGGTGCAGACGGCTTCGGGGCCGTCGCCTACCTACCTGGCGCTGGCCAAGATGATCACCGACCTGACCGGCGGTTTGCTGCTGCCGCGCCGCAAGGCCATTGCCGCTGCTGGCAGCGCTTTGGCGCTGGATGTGGCCTATACCGCCGGGGTGTCCTTTTTCGATGTGACGCTAGACCAGCCGCAGTGCGCGCTGACCTTCACCAACTCGGCAGTGCCACCCGGCTATACCTGGTCGTTCTCGGTGCGCCTGCAGCAGGGCACCGGAGCCAACCGGGTGACGTTCCCGAACAACGTCCGCTGGCCGGCCAACCGCCCGCCGGTGCTGTCGTTTGAAAAGGGCTCGGCCGACCTGCTGACGTTCCTGTGGGATGGGGTGCGCTGGTACGGGTTCTATGACGGGGGGTGGCTCGATGTTTCTTAGTCCGCTCAACAGCCGGCGGCCGGTCAGCCAGCGCACGGCGCTGGCCAATGCCGTCAGTCTGATCGAGGGCCATCACCGCTTTCTGCGAAACAACACCGGCGACACCGTCGACGCGACGGTGCAGCACTATGTGCAGAACAACCAAGGCGTGCTGTCGAACAACCGGCATTTCATCGCCCATTCGCAGATGGAGTATCAGCCCAACGGCGACGGGACCACTGAGGGCCAGGCACTGCATATTCTTGGCTATGCCCATGCCTACCTGGCAACCCAGGACCCGCGCTATCTGGAGGCTGCCATATGGCATTGGGAGGCCTACGAGAAATATTTCTATGCGGGCCAGCCGATCCCTGACACGCCGCAGCGGCGTATCTGTAACTGGATCATCAATTCAAAGGAGCCGGTGCTGGCCAATTGGCCGGTGGATCCCGTCGAGCCGACGCACAGTGGCTTCAAGGGCGTGCCGTTCGCCTTCACCAATGGCGCCCTGTCGATTCCGCACGGTGCGCCGCACTGGGGCGAGTACCTGGACAAAGCGACGTTTGCCTTTGACGGGGCGCTGGCCTGGGGGGCGATCAATGCCGGCGTGCGCGCGTTGCGTGAAGACGGCTCGACCGACTGGGACAAGGACGGCACGGTGTATGAGGTGGATTGGATCATTGCCCACACCGGCCAGAAAATCACCCTCGACGGCAGGGTGCTGTCAGAAGGGCACACCGGCGCCGATATCGGCCGGGTGCAACTCAAGGACACCACCCTCAACGGGACCCACCTGTTCAACTACGCCACCCGGCAACCGGTCGAGCATGGCGGGTACCTGATCCCGCGCAATGCGGTACAGCACAACCGCCCGTTGCATGTGCCGCTGCTGGGTGGCATCAACCAGATGGGCAACGCTGCAGACGGCGAGCTGTGGTACATGGACGCCTGTTATCTGCTATGGCGTATCACTGGCGAGGAACGCTACAAGAAAGCCATGGATGCCTGCCTGTATACCGCGCATGAGTACACCCTGATTGACTCGACCGACCGGTTTTTCCGGCAGAGCACGGTGGCCGCCACGCCGTTCACAGACGGCATTTCCTACGAATTCGCCTACCCCAGCGAGGCGAAGCGGGAGTACGGCCGCGACTCGCAGGGCTACATCACGCTGCAGACCGATATGGGCGCCCAGGTGTCGATCGAACAACAATCGGTGTGGTTCCGTGTCGGCAAGGATTCCAAGGTGCGGACCAGCTTCGGTGGGGTCGACCAGGCAAACGGCGCGCTGACGGCCAAGGTCGAGGTCACGATTGCCCCGGAGAAGGTCGAGAACACCGGCACCCGTTACTGCTACATGCTGCCGGAATCGACCTCAAGCTGGCAGGTGCTGCAGCACGATATCCCGCTGTCGCAGTTCTACCGGGTGGCCAAGGATGATGGGTCCGAGTTCATCATGGCGGACCTGCGCGCGGTGGTGCACTCGGCCGACATTACGTCGCAAGAGCGGCATGTGCCGGTGATCTTTCCCGGTCGAGCGGGCAACGTGGTGCGCTCGTTCTTCCCGGGCGGCGGCAATGGCGGCTGGTATGTGATCGGCAATTACCTGCAGCCGAGCAAAAAGGCGCCGCTCAAAAGCATTACCTACCGGGCGGACGGCAATTTCAACGTCCGTATTCAGGACAAGGACGGCTGGCGGTGGTGGTGGATGCTGCCGGCCACCGATGGCGCGTTTTCGACTGTGCAGATTCGCCCCCAGGACGGCACGCTGTCAGGCTACCAGCCCAACGCGGCCGGCCGTCCGAACCCGTCAGCGCCGAACTACGACGAGCTGGCGGAAATGGACATTCTGCTGGACAACGACGCCGACACGAATCTGACGTTTGAGTATTACTGCATCAACGAGCTTCCCGACCTGTACGACGGGGTGGACGGCTACACGATGCTGTACCGGCTGACCCTCAACGGTCAGCAGGCGTTTCGCGGCCTGGTGGGCGATTGCACGGTGGTTGGCTATCGCAACGACTCGTTGGCCTACAGCCCTGGGGTGATTCCGTTTTCCAATATCTACTCGGACGGCACCGAGCAGATTGGCGCCTGGCACGGCATGCCCTATCCCGGCTATCAGTACCCGCTGATCTTCTGCCTGGACCCTGAGACGTACAGCGTCGAGCTGGGGAACATGATCGATTTCCTGTACGACTCGCAGCAGTGGTACCAACAGAAATTCGGCGTCCTCGGGCCTGGCGCAGCTGCGTACATCTGGAATCGCTGGGATAACTACCGCTACGGCCCGGCCGACACCTGGACCCAGTATCACTGGGGTGATGGCAATGCCTGGGCCGGCTACCAGCCCAGGGCGATGATGGGCGCCTGCAGGGCCTGGTACGAGCTGGTGCACCGGGGCAAGCCCGTGCCGCCCAAGTTGGTCGCCTATGCCGAGAACTGGCTGCGCTGGCTGGTGCAGTTCGTCAAGGACTCCAAGGGGATCTTGCCGACCGACTTCCCGACCAACAGCGTGCCCGAGCCGGTGGAGGATGACTTTACCGGGCACATGACCGGGTTGTGGCTGGCCGGCGCCTGCTTGGCGGCGATGGCCGGCAGTCAGGTGGCTGACCTGGATGTGCTGATCGAGGCGTGCATGGACGAGCTGCAGGCGAACTACACGGTAACGCCCATTCCTGGTCATGCCATGAACGGCAGTTGGACCCCCGACCCGCGCCTGGGGACAGACAACGGGATGTTCTTTGGTTTTTGGGCCGGAGAAATCCTGCGCGGCCTGGGCCTGTACATCCAGTATCGGACCTTGGGCGTCGGGGCCAACATCTACGGCGGGCCTGTGCCCGCTTAGCGCTTCACGGCCTGCCGCGAGGGCAGGCCCCTTACTTCAAGAGCGAACCAATGGCAGATACAGACGCGATTTACGTCGCCATGCTGACTGACGCGGGCGCGGCTGCGCTGGCGAAAGCCATCGCCACCAAAACCACCCTCAAGATCAATACCATGGCGATAGGGGATGGCAACGGCAGTACGCCGCTGCCTTCCAAGCTCCAGAAAAAGCTGATTCACGAGGTGTTTCGGGTCAAACTCAACCGCCTTTCGGTGGAGAGCGGCAGGCCGGTGATTGTGGCCGAGGGCATCTTGCTGCCGGAGGTTGGCGGCTGGTGGGTGCGTGAGGTCGGCCTGTATGACGACACCGGTGTGTTGGTTGCGGTGGCCAGCTACCCCGCGACCTTCAAGCCGCTGCAGGAGCAAGGCAGCGGCCGTACTCAGGTGATCCGCCTGCTGATTCAGGTCAGCAGCACCGCCAACGTGCAGATCCTGCAGGACCCCAACACGGTTACGGCCACCCTGGCAGTGGTGCAGGAGGCCATCAGCCAGGGCGAGGCCGCTACGGCCCGCGCACTGGCCACCGAGCGCACCATTTCGCTCAAGGGCGATGCCACCGGTGCGGCCAAGTTCAACGGCGCCGGTGACGCGGCGATCAATGTCACCCTGGCCAATTCCGGGGTGCAGGCCGGTACCTATTCCAAGGTCCGGGTCAGCGCCAAGGGTCTGGTGCTGGAGGGGGCGGAGCTGACCGCCGCGGATATCCCCAGCCTGGACGCGGCCAAGATCATCACCGGCACCTTGAGCCGGCCGACCACGGGCAACGCCGGCAGCGCGACCAGGCTGCAGACGCCACGCTTGTTCACCTTTGAGGGAGATGTGGGCGGACAGGCCCAGTTCGATGGCGCCAAGGATGTGGCCATTTCCCTCACCCTGGGCAGCACAGGGGTGCAGGCCGGCACCTATTCCAAGGTGCGGGTCAGTGCCAAGGGCCTGGTGCTGGAGGGGGCGGCGCTGACGGCTGCTGATATCCCCAGTCTGGATGCGAGCAAGATCACCACCGGTACCCTGAGCCGGCCGACCACGGGCAACGCCGGCAGCGCGACCAAGCTGCAGACGGGGCGGACGCTGAGTTTCACCGGCGACGCAACCGGACAGGGGGTGTTTGACGGCTCGCAGAACCTGTCGATTGCCCTGAGCCTGGCGGGCATGGACGTTAGCAAACTGGTGAGCGGCATTCTGCCCATCCACCGGGGCGGTACCGGGGGCAACACGCCTGACAGTGCGCGAACCGCGCTCAACGCGGCGGTGCGCTCGCAGTTCTCAGGGGCACAGAACGGTTTCTACTGGGACACCGACAACGGCTTTATGGCCCAGTGGGGGCGCTTGAACGTGGGCGACTTGCCCAGCCAGTTCACCGAGTACCAGGTCTGGTTCCACTCGGGTGGTTTTTCGGCGGCGCCGTTCATTGTCATTCCGGTGATCTACCACAAGAGCAACCCAGGGGTGCCGGCGGCCACGTTGACCCCGGCGATCATTGAGGGCAAAACCACCGGGCAAAGTTTCAACATCATGATTGGCGAGTGGGCCAATTCGGTACAGGACTTCGCGCTGTACTGGTTCGCCATCGGCTTCCGAGCGGGCTAACGCTCAACACATTTCCAGCTGTTCAACACGACCGCCCTTTGGCGGTTTTTTCGTTTCTATAGGGAGCATTTATGGCTAACTTTTTTCATGGCGTGACCACCTCGCTGGTCAATTTGGGTGGGCGCACCATCAGCGTGCCCTCGTCGTCGGTGATCGGCATTGTCGACATTTACACCCCTGGGGTGGGCTTAGCTGAGCCCAATACGCCGGTTATGGTCGTTAGCGACCGAGAGGCCAAAGCGGCGTTCGGACCTAACTCGCCGCTGACCAAGGCCTGCCTGCAGATTTTCGACCAGGCCAAGGCCGTGATCATCGCCGTGGGTGTTACGTCTGCCGGCACACCGGCCAGCATCACCAGCGCCGTGATCGGCGGTGTGGCGGCCGATGGCAAGCGCAGCGGCCTGCAGGCCTTGCTCGATGCCAAAAGCCTGTTCAACCAGCAACCGCGCCTGCTGTTGGCACCCAAACACACCGCCACCAAGGCGGTGGCCACCGCCCTGGACACCTTGGCGGACAAGCTGGAAGCCATCGGCCTGATCGACGGGCCGGGTACTACTGACGAGGCGGCCATTGCCTATGCCACCGAGTTTGGTAGCAAGCGGCTGTATATGGTCGATCCCGGCGTCAAGAAGTGGAGCGTTACCGGTAACGGCGATGAGGGCCTGGCGGGATCGCCGGTGGCGGCCGGCCTGTTCGCGCAAACCGACGCGAACATTGGTTTCTGGGCTTCGCCGTCCAACAAGGAAATCAAGAACATTACCGGCACCGTGCGGGCGGTCGAGTACCTGGACAACGATCCGACTTGCCGGGCCAACCTGCTCAACAACGCCAATATCACCACCATCATTCGCGACGGCGGCTATCGCCTGTGGGGCAACCGCACGCTGTCGAGCGATAGCAAGTGGGCATTCGTCACGCGGGTGCGCACCGTGGACATGGTGATGGCGGCCGTGCGTGCCGGCATGAAATGGGCCGTCGACCTCGGTATCACCAAAAGCTATGTCAAGGATGTAACCGAAACGGTGCAGGCCTTCATGCGCGACCTCAAGGCCGCCGGGGCGGTGATCGACTTCGAGGTCTACGCCGACGCCGAGCGCAACACGGCCAGCCAGCTGGCCCAGGGCAAAATCATCTGGGTGATCCGCTTCACCGATGTGCCGCCTGCCGAGAACCCGATTTTTGAAATCGAGGTGACCGATGAATACCTGACCCAAGTTCTCGACGTAGCCTAAGGAGGCGCGCAATGGCTGTTATTCCAGAAGTTCTGTTCAACATGAGTGCCTCGGTGGGCGGTGTCAGCCTGCAGGGCGATGTGCCATCGCTGACCTTGCCCAAGCTCATGATGAAGACCGACGAATATCGCGGCGGCGGCATGGACGCGCCGATTGAGATGGATATGGGCCTGGAGAAGCTGGAGGCCAGCTTTACCTCCAACGGCATGCGCCGGGAAACCCTCAAGTATTTTGGTGATTTTGACCTGTCCGGCTTCAACTGCGTGTTCCGGGGCAGTTTCAAAGGCCGTGGAGGGGCCACCAAAGCGGTGGTCGCCACCCTGCGCGGCGCGCTCAAGGAAGTCGATCCGGGAGACTGGAAGGTTGGCGAGAAGGCCGAAATGAAGCACAGCATTGCGGTTAGCTACTACAAGCTGGAAGTCGGCGGCCGCGTCATCTACGAAATCGACCCTGTGAACTGCATCCGCGTTATCGACGGTGTCGACCAACTCGCCAGCGTTCGCGCTGACCTCGCCATTTAAGGAGCCTGAGCATGTCCATTACCAACACTACCCCTACCTGGCTCAACATCGAGGGCGGTCACGCCGTGGTATCCCTGAGCGTGCCCTTGGACGTTTACGGCGAGGTGCGCCCGGCGCTGACCATGCGCTGCCCGACCGTGCGCGAAGACCTAATGGTGGGGCATCAGGCCGGGGACAACGACGAGCAGCGCGAATTGCTCATGCTGGGGTCGCTGTGCGAGCTGACCGAGGATCAATTGACGGCCCTGCAGGTGCGCGACTACCGCCGCCTGCAGCGGGCCTACAAGGAACTGCTGGGCGATGACAGCGGTGAGAATCCGGCCTGGCTCAAGCTGACCCTGGAGCATGCGGTGGTGCGCCTGGTGGAGCCTATCGAGAGCGAAGGCGTGAAGGTCGACCGCCTGACCCTGCAATCGCCCTCAATCCGTCTGAGCCGCGAGGTGGAGGCCGAGGCCGGCGACGACAACAGCAAGCTGGAAATGCTTCTGTTCCAGCGCCTGACCGATACCACCCCGGCCGAGCTGCATTCGCTGACCATCCGCGATTACAACCGTGTGCGCGCGGCCTACTTTCGCCTGGTCCATCAAGACGGGGTTTAACACCCCCGGATTCCAAAAGTCGCTTGCCAAGCGCCTGGCGCGAGAACTGGGATTCTCGGCCAGCGAGCTGGAGCAAATGCCATTCGCGCGCATGGTCTGGTGGCTCTCTGAGTGAGCCGCCGGGCTGTGCCTGCGTGGGAGTGAGAAACCATGGCCAACAACAAGTTTTCCATTGGCCTTGTGATCGGCGGAGTGGTCAGCGCAACGGTCGGCGCCGCGTTCAAAGATGTTGAGGGCCGAATCGGCAAGCTCAAGAAGCGCGGCGAAGAGGCCAAGGTGCTGCAGGGCGTCATTGGCGAAACCATGCGCCTGCGCGATGAGTGGAAGAAAGCCAGCGAGGCGGGAGAGGCCAGCGCGCGCGGTCTGCGCAACCAGATGGACCGCAACCTTGATGCATTGCGTAAACAAGGCGTTGAGGTCGGCCGGCTGGAGGATCACTACCGCACGCTGGGTCGCACGGCGCAAACCGCTGCCCGTCAGGCCAAGGGCCTGCAGCAGATCGAGGCGGGCAAAGCCGGCCTGCGGTCCACCGTTGTGCAGGCCACGGTAGGCACCGCGGCCTTGGCGGTGCCTACCAAGGTCAGTGCCGATTATCAGGCGATAGTGCGGGATATCGCGATCAAGGCAGGGGTGGCCAACAAGGCCGAGGAAGTCGAGCTAAACCGGGGCATCATCACCACGGCCAAGGACACCGGCCTGGGTCGCAATGAGGTGGCGGGTGTCCTTAACCAACTGGTGGGTGCCGGTATGGACCTGCAGGAGGCCGCGCGCTATTCCAGCGTGGCCGCCAAGTTTGTGGTGGGGCAGGGCGCGGACGGTACCGACACTGCCCGAATGATCAACGCCCTGGGGCAAAACGCCAAGATCACCGACCCCGTGGTGATGCAGCGTGCGCTGGAGGCCATCGCCTACCAGGGCCAGGCCGGTAGCTTCGAAGCCAGCGACATGGCCAAGTGGTTCCCCGAACTGCTGGCCGGTATGGCGAAGCAGGGTATCTACGGCATGGACGCCGTCACCCAGCTGGGTTCGATGCTGCAGGTGCAGATCAAATCCGCCGGCAGTGCCGACGAGGCGGCCAACAACCTCAAGAACTGGATGGAAAAGATCGGCTCAAGCGAGACGGTCAAGGCGTACAAGGACGCCGGTATCGATTACCAGAAGTCGCTCAACACCGGGTTGCAGAATGGCATGTCGACGCTTGAATCAAGCTTTGCGCTTGCCCAGCAGTACATCCAAAAGACCGACCCCAAAAAGGCCGCCGCCATGGCCGAGGCGGCGGCCAAGATCAATCAGGAGACGGACCCCGAGAAAGCCAAGCGCATGATGCAGGCGCTGGAAGAGTCCATGCGTACCGGCGACCTTTTCGCGGACATGCAGGTCAAATCCGCGCTCATGGCTTACATGCAAAACAAGGCGCTGTATGAGGACCTGAAAACCCAGTCTGCAGACGCGGCGGGCATTCTCGACCAGAACCTGGCCGAGCGCCGCGAAACGTCCTCGCAGAAGTGGAAAGAAACCGCCAACGCGATTGACGACGCGTTCCGTGCTATCGGTGACGGTCTGCGGCCGCTGACGGACGGCGCCGCCGACGTACTACGGACGACGGCCAATGGCATCGGCTGGATTGCTGAAAAAGTGCCTTCCTTGGCTCTTGGGGCTACAGCGCTGGCTGCAGGTGGTTTCGCCATCACCAAGGCCGTGGCAGCTATCCGGGTGGCCCGAGGCTTGTACAACGTCGCCAAAGGGGCTGCAGGTGCTGCCGGGGTGCAGCGCGTGTTCGTCACCAATCCCCAGGCAGGCGGCGGTAAGGGCAGCGGTCCGATTGAGAGTGGCGTGGGCGACACCGCACGGCGCAGCCCAAGGCGCAGTCGGTGGGGCCGTGTCGCCGGCCTGGTTGGCCGCGCTGGACGCCTGGCCAGCCTTGGGAAGGGGGTTCCGGTGCTGGGTGCTGCGGTGGCAGCGCTGCAGATCAGCAACGCTGTGGCCAGCGATCAGCCGCCTGAGCAGAAGGCCGAGGGTGTCGGAAGTGCGGTAGGCGGTTTGGCCGGAGGCATTGCCGGCGCAGCCACGGGCGCTGCCCTGGGCTCGATCATTCCTGTGGTCGGCACGGCCATTGGCGGCCTGGTGGGTGGCATCCTTGGGAGCTTGGGCGGTGACGCGCTGGGCGCCAAGGTCGGCAGTCTGTTTGCCAGCAAGGTGCAGCCTGACCCAGCGGCAGCGCCGGCGGAGCAGGGGGAACCTGCAGAAGGGCGAGAAGGGAATGGGCAGGTTGAGCCAGTTTCTTCTGATTCGCCTGTTAAGCGTAACGGCCCTGAGTCGCTGCGGGTGGTGCCAGCGCCTGCCGCGCCGGCGGTTTCCTACGAGCCGAAGGACCCCGAGTCCAAGGACCCGTTTCTGGTACCGGCGCTGACCGCTGGCAAGGTGCGTTTCCCTGGTGCACCGCTCACGCCGCCGCCAACCGAACCGGTCGTTACGCGTAACTATCCTGAGTCGCTGCGGTTGGAGCCAGTGCCTACCAAACCGGTGGCTTCCTACAATCCAAAGGCGCCCGATTCCAAGGACTCGTTCCGGGTGCCGGCGCCGACCGTCGACCAGGTGCGTTATCCCGGTGCGCCCCTCGAGCGGCAGTCGGCCGGCGATTCTGCGGCCCTGCTGGGCAACCTGCATCCAGCGGGCACAGTGGAGCCCGGCCTGGCTCAGGCGGGGAAAATGCTGGGCGACTACCAGCGGGCAGCGGATAAGCCGGCGCCTGCCAAGGCTGAGCCGGTATCACTCAAACTTGACCAGCGGTTCGAGCTGAGCATTCCGGTGACGGTGAAAGGCGATGTATCAGACCGCCAGGCGCTGGCCTATGAGCTGCGGCCTTATTTCATGCAAATGATCGAGGACGCGACTCGCGACCTTAACGCGCGTCAGCTGTACGACGCGCCGCACCTGTAAGGAGGAAAACCGATGGCTTACATGGAGCAGCTGCAGGGCAGCCTGAAGTCGCTTGCCGCTGCGGGAGAGGCTGGCCGCCGCTCGGTGGACGGCATGATTGGCCCCATGAATGGGGCAGTTACTCAGATGAGAGGGGCGGTTTCCGAGCTGGAAACCCTGCCGGTGGTGGGGGAACTGATCGGTGGCCAGTTGAACCGGGTTATGGGCAGCATCACCCAAGCCCAGGCCAAAGTCGGCAAGGTGTTGGCCGTTTACAACCAGGCTAGCAACGCGGTCACGCAAGTGCAGGAACGGGTGGCCGAGTTTGGCGAGCAGGCTGACCGGGCAAAGAAGGCCATTTCTAACATCGCGGACAAGTACAACCAGGCCGGCGGCCTCAGCGGCATGGTGTCCAATTTCTCGCTGTCTGAAATGTTCTCCAGCGCTTCGATTCGCCCCAAGGAAGACCCACCCAAGGAGGCTATCAAGGCGTTTCCGCACTTGCTGATTCTGCAGCCTCTGAGCGTCAAGGCGGAACCGTTCTACTTCAACCTGGACACGGCGGCCTTTGACGAGCTGCGGCGCAAAACCTCGTTCCGCTGGGCGGCTCAGGAGCGCCTTACCCGGCGCTCTGCGCAGCAGGCGGTAGGCATTGGTGATGAGCGCCTGACCCTCAAGGGGGCAATTTTCCCCTCGTTCCGGGGTGGCCTCGGCCAGCTCGACACCTTGCGTAGCATTGGTGGCCGGCTGCAGCCGCTGGGACTGACCACCGGCTATGGCCAGGTGCTGGGCAATTGGTGCCTGACCGATATCGAGGAAGAACAACCCACGCTGCTGCAGGGCGGTATCCCGCGTAAGCAGGCATTCACCTTGGAGTTCACGCGCTATGGCGATGATTTGTCGAACGTCTGACGGCGATGTACTCGACGCTATCTGTTTCCACTATTACGGGCATTTGAGCGGCACGGTGGAGGCAGTCCTGGGTGCCAATCCGGGCCTTGCCATCGAGCCGCAGCCCTACCGTGCCGGGGTGCTGATCACCCTTCCCGAACTGGCTAGAACTGACCAGCTGACCGTCCAGCTGTGGGACTAGCATCCCGCCTAACCGGAGCTATCCATGAAACCGCAATTTCGTATCGTCGCTGACGGTACCGATATCACGCGCCTGATAAACGACCGTTTGCTGATGCTGCGCACACTCGACAAGCCCGGCATGGAGTCGGACGAGTTCGAGCTGCGTATTGATGACCGTGACCAGGCTGTTTCGCTGCCGTCGCGGGGCGCCAAGGTCGAGGTGTTTCTAGGCTATGACGGCGCGCAACTGACCCGCATCAATAGCTATACGGTCGATGAGATTGAGCTGACCGGGCCGCCGGATACGCTGGTGATCCGGGGCAAGGCCAGCGACATGCGAGGCAGTGGCAAGACCACCCGCAACGGCAGTTTCGAGGGCAAGACGTTGGCCGAGATTGTCGCCACGGTGGCCCGCCGCAATGGCTGGGTACCGGCCTGCGACGTGCAAACCGTTGTGCCGCGTGCGGACCAACTGGGTGAGTCGGACTACAACTTCATTACCCGCATTGCAAGGTTGCATGACTGTACCGCCAAGGTGGCCAACGGCAAGCTGTTGGTCCTCAAGCGGCAGGCGGGCGTCACTGCCAGCGGTAAAACGTTGCCGGCGGTCACCATTCGCCGCTCGGACGTTAGCCGCTACTCGTTCCGCCTCGGGGACCGCTCGACCCACAAAAGCGTCAAGGCCACCCATCACAACGCCAAGACCGGCACCCTGGACGTTATCGAGCTGAAAAACGACGACGCCCCGGACGGCCTGCCGCCGGTGCATACGGACCGGCATATACACCCGAACAAGGCCGCTGCCGAGCAGGCCGCTAAGGCGCGCCTGGCGGCGTTCAATCGCTCGACGGCCGGGGTGCGCCTGGAAATGCCGGGTCGCGTCGACCTGTTCGCAGAACGCCAGATCAACGCCCAGGGCTTCAAGGATGGCTTTGATGGCGAGTACCTAGTGGATTCCCTGGAGCAGGTATTCACCCAAGCCGGCTGGTCGACCACCGTTGAATGCAATGGCGGCAAGAAGGGCAAGGCCAAGGCCGCTGGGAAAAACAAGAAAACCTCAACACCTCTCGACGTCGTGCAGCTTTAACCGCACAGACAAACAGACCATCACTGGAGACTTAAATGGCTATCTCTGTACAACAGCTGCAACAGATCCTCCCCAACGCCGGCCGAAAAGCCGGCGTTTTTGTTCCCGGCCTCAACGCAACAATGGGCAAGTACTCGATCATCACCCCTCGGCGTATGGCTGCGTTCCTTGCGCAAGTCGGCCACGAGTCTGGCCAGCTTTTATATGTGCGGGAGCTCGGTAACGATGCCTACTTGGCCAAGTACGATACCGGGCGTCTGGCGCAGCGTCTCGGCAATACCCCGGAGGCTGACGGTGATGGTCAGCGGTACCGTGGCCGTGGGCTTATCCAGATCACCGGCCGCGACAACTATGAGGCCTGCAGCGAGGCGCTGTTCGGTGACAGTCGCTTGCTCAACACCCCCGACCTGCTCGAGCAGCCGGTCTACGCATCACTGTCGGCCGGCTGGTACTGGCAAAGGGCGGGGCTCAATAGCCTTGCGGACAAGGTGCTGCAGGCCGATGACTCGGTGTTCGAGCTGATCACCCGCCGTATCAATGGTGGCCTGAACGGATTGAAGGATCGCCAGGCGCTCTACAAGCGTGCGCTCGAGGTACTGCAGTAATGTCGCTGAATTGGCGTATCGCACTTCTGGCCGTGGCGATCGGGCTCTATGCCGGCGGGCGTGGGGCCTGGGTGTGGCAGGCCAGCGAGTACGGAAAGCGGTTGGCTGACCAGGCTGCAGATTATGCCCAGCAGCTGGCGGATAAGGATCGGGCTTACGGTCGTGAGCGTGAGGAAGCAGCAGTTGCAGCCCTGGAGCAGTTGGCTGAGCAGAAAAGTCAGCGCAAAGACCTGGAGGATCGCCTGCAGGAGCAGGGCAAAACACATTGGAAGGAGATGAGCTATGCACAACAGATTCAAGCTCGCCTGCGTGACAGGCTGGCTACTGCTGACTTGCGGCTGTCAGTCCTTGTCGACGCCGGAGCTTTTGCCGCCCCGGGTGGTGACGGTGGGATGCGAGAAGCCGCCGGCACCGGAGGCGTGGTTCATGGAGCCGTTCGCGTCGGACTTGACCCAGCGCATGCTCAACGAATTATCGGCATCACCGACGACGGTGACCGAGGACTGATCGCACTGAAGGCCTGCCAGGCCTACGTTCGCACAGTCATCAAGTAAAAAGAGGCGAGCCGGGTGGATGCGCCAACATCCAGCCCGGCCCGCCGAACCCGCAGACCATTCCTGCAAGTCCAGCCGCAGCCTCTGCCTTGTGCACAAAGCGCGGCGAGCCTAACACCTGTTTATCCATACAGTAAAGACTTGCATACCTATGACCTCTCCAATTATTCCCTGGATGGGTGGCAAGCGCCGCCTGGCCGACCGCTTGATCCCTCTTTTTCCCCCTCATGAATGCTACGTCGAAGTCTTCGCCGGCGGTGCCGCGTTGTTCTTCATGCGTCCTCAGCCCGCCCCGGTGGAGGTGTTGAACGATCTCAACGGTGACCTGGTCACTCTCTACCGTGTTGTGCAGAACCACTTGGAAGAGTTCGTGCGCCAGTTCAAATGGGCGCTGAGCTCTCGACAGATCTTCGAGTGGCAGAAGATGACGCGCCCTGAAACCTTGACCGACATCCAGCGTGCGGCACGGTTCTTCTACCTGCAGCAGCATGCCTTCGGCGGTAAGGTCACCGGCCAGACGTTCGGTACCGCCACCACGGGGCCGGCCATCAACCTGTTGCGCATCGAGGAGAATCTGTCTGCCGCGTGGCAGCGCCTCGCCGGAACCTATGTTGAGAACTTATCCTGGCTCGACTGTGCCGAACGCTACGATCGAGCACACACCTTCTTCTACATGGACCCACCCTACTGGCAGACAGCTGGCTATGGCGTCGACTTCTCTTTTGAAGAGTACGAGCGCATGGCCGACTTCATGCAACGGTGCAAGGGCAAGGTGATGCTAAGCATCAATGATCATCCCGACATTCGGCGTGCTTTTAACGGCTTCCAGTTCGAGACCGTCGACATCAGGTACTCCAATGCCAACCAACGTCAAGGCTCAGTGCAAATTACAGGAGAGCTCATAATTACCAACTGGAAACCGGATGAATTCGGTCAACTGTTTTGAGGAAAGCAGGCTTGCGGGTAGTCTCAAGCTAGTAGTAATGTTGGCCAGCAGTCTTGGGTGGGCCGCTGTCTTAGTCCTTCCGCAGAGAAAAATCTATTCAGCGGTTCGATTAGAAGGCAGTGTCCACACGAGCTTCACAAGTTTCCAGTTGGTGCGTTCTTCATCGTGTGTATTTGATCTGGGGCTGCTTGCATTGTGGCTCCAGATTATGGGGGGGTGGACTTGGGCAGAGTAAAGTGGGAAGGCCTGTATTCGTATGCTCCAGGTGGAAAAGAGAACTGCCTCTGCGGCTCCGGCTTCAAATATAAGAACTGCTGCAAGGATGAGTGGCCGAAATACGATTACAGGGTTGATGAGGTTAGTCCTCGAACCGCAGTGCAAAAACTTAAAAAACTGAGGGCGCATATTACCTGGTATCGCCTCTGCCATTTGGCGCACACAGTCCGAGATATGCACAGAGGAAAGGACGCCACCAAGATGCTTGAATTGGACCTCGCGTCCATGCAGGAGATGACGCGAAAGGCGCTCTCTCTTTACAAAAGCTGCCACTGTGCTGATGATTACCCTTTGATGCTTCGTCAGTTATCTGGTGCAATTGCGGACGAACGATGGGCATGGTTTTTGTGTGCGGAAGAAGCGCTGTTCTTTCTTGCATTCAAGAACGATCGGGCGCGCGCTAGATCTGTGATGGCGAAGTTTCGCTGGCAGGATGTTGAGAGTTCGGAGTATCTTGAAGTTTATTTGGATGCCCACTCTGGGTTGTTAGGTCACGTTGATGTCGTAGCTATCGCATCGAAGGTTGTAGATGTAACAAGCTGCGCTTCATCAAGATTTCAGTATCGATTCATTATTGCTGTCCAATATTTTCTCCACAATGAGGCGGAAAGAGCTGAAAGATTAGCGCGGCATGCGATAACTGAATTCGAGCAGACCCCGGTGGAGGAGAGAACGGCTTACGGTCGCGTGTTACTGGCGCGTGGGTACATGCACCTTGGCGAGATTCTCGCTGATGAGCAACTGTTAGCTAAAGCCATTGAACTTTTGCTTTTAGAGTGCGATGGCGAAAGGTTTACGTCTGAGGCAGCTGCCGATATTTTGTGTGATATAGGTCAGTGTTACTTCGCGTTGAAAAAATACTATCTGGCGGAAAAGTACTATTCGAAGTCTATTTCAGTCTGCAATCTACCATTGGCGAATGTTTATCTTGGTAAGGTTCAGGTTTACCTAGGGCGCTTGGATCGGGCGAGAGATATATTTGCTGGGTTAGATTTGGTGAAGATGTCTTCGGTGAATTATTTCGATTACTCAATAGTGGTCTGTGAGCTGGCGCTGCGAACTCAAGTCCCAAATGATATTTCTAAGGCTCTCGATATGATAAGGAGTGTTAGGACTAATGATCCGTATTTCATGGGTGTGGTGCAAGAATTGATAGTGGCTCTGTATGAACTTCCAAAGAAAAACGTTTCTCGTATTTTGTCAATCATTGGGGCTATTAATAAGTATGTGACGCTAAATCCAAATTTCAATGGAGTGGGGATTGATATTAGTTCTATGATCAATGATTATCTTAATAGGCGTAAATAACTATGGCGGCGAATCTCCAGCCAGCTCGGCCAAACGCTCGCTGGCGACATTGTCTACCAAGATCTATAAGCGCTCTATGGTAGATCGAGCCAGCACTTGCCCCATATCCACCTGACACGCGATGTGTGCGGGTTCAAATCCCTATCCTAGGTCGATGTTGTCGCAGTGCCGTCTCGGCTCGCCCTTCCCACTTGAAGCTTAGTATCTCCGTATGGCGAAATCGGGGTATACCGTACTCCATTCTGTGCCGATCTAGGTACCGCCCCCTCAAAGCTAAAAGCGCCTAAGCCCCGATATTACGGGACTCAGGCGCTTTTTTTCCGGTATTAATTGCAGCACATCCGGTATGCGTGGCTACTGAGCTATGGAAGTCATCGAGGCGCTGTCAACCGCTACTCCAAGGTTTGCGTTTAATGTCAGATAGCGCATTCTTATTGCTTCCTAGAAATTGGCAGTTAAATGCGTCAAATTCCGGAATTTGTAATTGGTTTTTGAATTTTTCATATTTAATTGTGGCTAGATCAAAAGCTTGCTCCAAAGTGGAGGTTCGATAGTCTCCGCATGCAAGCTTCATTATTTCAAGTAGCAGTACGTCGAGATAGTCATGGCCGTTTTCGACTAAGCCGTGAATATATGTGGGCTTGGCGCCTGAGTGGACGATTAGATTGCGTGTCCGATATATTCTTCGGATCTGCCATTTAACCACTTTTTCATGCCTGTCTAATGCTTTTTTTGCACTCTCTGGAGCACCAAGGGTTGTTGCGATAGAAAATATGCGGAATCTAAGTAGGTGAAAGTCACCGAGTGCAGCATAAAGCTCATCTCTCAGGGGTTTATTTCCGGGTACGCATAGTAGAGCCAGAATCTTTTGAGTGATAGAAAATCCACTGGTGTTAGGTATTTTGTTAAGGATTTTTTTTGATTGCCAGCGATTCCACGTGATAAGATCGTGCCCTAGGCGACCTATGATTCTATTAAAATAAGTTGTCATCAAAAATGGTGTCATTGCCTCGACGACGTTGGCGATTTTTGCCCCTTTCATTCTGGTTGGTATTAAAGTTTCCAATGCTGTCCATAAGTTGACAAGTTGGTTTTCTACGATGTCTGTGGCGACGCATACACCATGTAGGTCGGCAACTCGGTTGAATCTCTCAAAACTTGAGCCGTCCAGCCCGATGCCTCTAATTAAGCGATTTAGATCTTTGGAAGCCTTCTCTGCAGGCATGTCAAACGGTTTGTCCATTGCGCCTTTTGTGATTTTAATCGCGACGGCAGTGTCTTTGGATGGTTGTGATACTATTGCAGTAGGATGGTAAGTTATGCGTTCTCTATGGTGGAATAGAGTGAACAGGTCGCTTAATTTATCGAGTCTTGTGGTGGCGGCTTCCTGGGCTGAATATATGTCTAGGCTTTTCACATCGCGAATCACGATGTAACATTGCTTGGGCTGTTTTAATAAGTCATTTTTCGTCGCTAATTGAAGGATTTCTTGTGGGAGTTCATCGAGTATATTGACTTTAAAAGATTTGATTGAGTCTTCAATTTGGCTTATAAGGTCTGACGTTAAAAAATATACGTCGAATGCGTCGGGTTGTGGATAAATGTCTTTGAGGAAGTCGCCTAGTCTAGTGTGGCTATCTATTGCCGGGCCGTCGCTGGAAAAAAAATAGCTGTGAGTTTTTTCGTGAAGGCTTTTTTTGCTTATTCCAATATTTATTAATGTTGTGATGATGTTTTTTAGTAATGAGTCAATTTCTTTCTTTTTGTTGGTCTGCACGACGCTCATTAGAGTGTTAAAACATTTATGAAGGTATCTATATGGCGTTAGGCTCCGCTCTAGTACGTCTAGCTTGCGCTTTAAGTCAGGTAAAATGAGGTTTTCATATGATGCTGGAAGATATGAGTTAATTCCTAGGTCGAGTAATTCTTTAGCGACTGGATCATTTTGTATGCTCCATGTCAGCTCTTCAAGGACGTGCTTTAAATTTGCCTCGTCAATTAGTTCGCTTTCAATATCTCTAATGAGTGAGAGTGCCTCTTTGCATAGATAGGGCGCATTTAGGCTCGCTGGCTTGTAAGAATCTAGCGTGAAGTCCCATAATAACTCATCTAATCTTTGTGCTAAAAATAGAAGTCCTTCAGTCTCGGGGCAAATTTTCCAGCGCCTAATGCTTCTGAAAATCATTTTCTCTCCTGAAATTGCGTTGCTGACAGCACGATTATGTCAAGATGACATGATGCAGTAGATAGGTCTGATGGGGAAGGGGGCACCTGCCAACGAAATAATGTACCCCTTCAGACCGTGGGGGAGGTGCTGCTAGGGTATTGACGGGCGCAATTGGAGCGCATGTATGAATAGGATGTTTCTTAGGCTACTTGAGGTCGGTGAGCCTCTGATTGCGGAGCCTATTGAGGCTAGGTGAAAGCGGTATCAAGTAGAACCGGAGGCTAGGCCTACTGATAAGATCGAGCGGCTGCGAGTGCTGACAAAACTACGCTATTAGGCGGTGACGGACTACTAGTTGCTGTCGCACGACCGAGGTGGGGTTTTGTACAGTGAAAACGAAAGTTCTCCACCCAGGAATCCGTATAACGACAACACTTGCCATCATGCACTCGGCGCTGAAACAGGTAGCCAGATGTTATCGCTACACGTTCCAATCCAGAACCCTCAGCTTTTGCTTGTACTCCTGAAACACCTCATATCTGCCGACACGGCCGACGCGTTACCAAAAAACGCAGGCCCATAGTAGCATCAGCGAGTTCATTTGTAGTATCGGCAGTTAGGCCGAATGGAGATCTGGTTGGTACTAAATTGGTACGGAAATCGTTGGCTTAGGATGAAGCCCCTGTAAACGTTGGTTCGGGTGAAGAGTCTGCCCAATCCATCATCGTTGGTGCTGTGACGCAACAGGGGCTGGGTGGGCCGCCCGATGAAGCATAGGAGGCGGTGGGCAGCTTTGCTGATTCAAGCTCGTAGGCGCTCGATCCCGGTCGAGATTGCCTCCGAGTGGGTGTCCAGCGTCATCAGGGCCGCCATAACGTTGTCGTGGATGTGGGTCGAGCCACGTTGACTAACCCAGAGGGACAGCTCTTCTAGTGCTGCTCTGATGGCGGTTTGGTTGAGTAGCAGCAGCTCCAGGGTGTCTGCTGTGACTGCGGCTTTCTCGTCCATGATGCTCTCCTAGTACCGTAGATATTTTAGGGAAAATTTAGGGCAGATTCTGGGACGCTTGAGGCCCGAATGGGCCATCTGCTCAGGCGAGGATAGCCGTTTTTATTGGCCTATAGTGGCCTATTGAGCATGTCGGCGGGTTCAAATCCCTATCTATGACTACTAATGTGCCTATAGTAGTAACGGAGGCAATAGATGATGAGAAGGCTGGAAACCATGATCATGCCGGCGATCCGTCGATGTTTGAGGTTGCTGACGCGTTACGTCGGTATCAGGGGACTCAAGCAGCAGGCAGTCCGACCCAGGAAGTGGAGCGTTGTCGCCTCTTAGGTCGGTAGCGGAAAGTCGCGATCGGCAGCTATCGACCCATTGCAGCCACTCGGAGCTACCATGGAAATCAGCGTCTCCCTGGAAAGATAGTACATGGCAAAATGGGCAAGGCTCGGGGAGCCGACTTTCCATTGGGTGTAGTATATGGATAAAGCCCAACCTGTCACACAGCGCAAGCATAAACAAACCAAAACCCGGATATATAAAGGAGTATGTATGGCCCAGTATTTTGACGACATTCAAATCTCGGACAAGGGGATGATAAAACTGATTAGAAGTGGTGGGAAGGATTACATATTTCCAGCAAGCAATATAACTCAAGTTAAACGCGAAAAGCCTAAAGATCATCCAAGCTCATGGATCCCCGCTGCGCGAGGTTTGGCCGAGCTTTTTGGGTCGGATGCTTTTAAAGAAACCAGACCTGATACAGTATGCATTATAACGAAAGACGACTATCTGTATGTGAAGGTCCCCTATACCGACAGTCTGTATCGCCGCATTGATGAGGCGCATACTTATTCTGTAAATGTGGCTAAGAATAAATACGGCATTTTTAGGTGAGCAAGCGTCGCTGCTTAGTGATTTCTATGACAAGCCCACCTCGCCTGGGCTTGTCGGCTTCAGTTTTTACGGATGCGACGAGCCTCAAGACTGAGGCGAATGCTAGTGGCCCACTTATGAGACCTACTTTCTAGAAGGTTCCTTATCGCCGTCTCTAGCGAAGGGAAACAATCGGCCAAATGCAGTCATTCATCGACTGCCCGCTACGCTAGCTGAGAGGTCGTCGTGTATGACTACTTGAATTCTCCATATCGTTTTACCTGTGCTGCATTTGAGATTCGGATTGCCTCTTCAAGTTTAGGGAGTGCGGCATCAAGGCTAACTTCTATGAAGTTGACGCCTGTGTACTTACCCTTCATTCGGATGGCTGTGTAGACAGTTTTTTTCGGTGAATCTTGGCCTGCAAGCGTTCTGATAGTGTCATATATAAAACCAAAATCGTTGCGCGGCTCGGTCTTATGGCAAGGCAAAATTTCTGCTATGTGGCACGCTTCAAAAATGAACGGTTTACCTGAGCCTATCAATTGAACCATGCCTTTAGCTGAGGTTTTTAACACGGAAAATAGCTGCGTACACTGCGCTGAAGTCAGGTTGACGTTCGTCTTTAGGCTATTAAGTTTAGCTCTATCGCTAAGGCCTTGTATTCTATTGGGATCTAATTTGTTGAGTAAGACTTCTCTGTTGGCAGCATTGATAGCCTCAGTCACGTGGTGATTGGCCGCAACCTGATATATCGACATTCCTAGAGTGGCGTCAGAGCGCGTGATATAGTTAATGATCTCCGTCTTGAACTCTGATTCAGGAATTTTCTGGTGATGGAGCAGTTTCTCCTTCAACTCAATAAATTCCATAATCATTCTACGATAGCGGCTGGCGAAAGTTTCGCGAAATTTCGCCCGTTGCGCATCGCTGAGCATAACGTAAAGCGAAGCTTGCGGGTCCTTCAAATTCTGCCCACCCATCAATCCGCGGACTAATCCTGAGCGGCATGTTTCGCGACCGTCTGAGGCCATTACCTCTAGCACCTGCGGGTCAACCTCGGTCAACAGATGATTGACGATATCTTGAATGAAAGCTTCACGACTCATACGTAGCTAACCCTGCCAATTCAGATAACAGTTCTTATTTACCGCCTATGGCGTTAAGCCACTACAGAGCTACTAGGTTAGCCCTCCGCTGGCTTAAGAGCCAGTCCCCGTTCGTACTGAGGGTATCCAGAGACCCCGAATCCATTTATTGACGAGGTTGGCACTGATGGTGTGAGTCAAAGCTATGGTCCGTCTTATCTGTTGTAGCCGTGGGATGACCGCTTCAGGCCGATTTTCGCCTGTGGACACCGGCAGCGCTGGGCCACCTCCAGCGATTAGGCCTGCTGGCTAGGTGGGGTTTCCGTAAGCTGGTGCTCATTGGCCGATTGCTGCCCTGAACGAAGGGCAGCTTCGGGTCCAGACTGTGTGAAAACCCAAACGGATCTCTGAAGAGCGCGAGCATACGTGAAATATGTACTGGCTTGGTTATTCAGCTAACCCAGATTTCGCGCAGGAGCGCGAAATTCTGGTCGTTTTCTAACCAATCGGATCGCGCCGAACGTTTCACACAGCCTTGGTCGATAGCCAAGGTTCGGGGAACCGAATTGCCGAAGCTCCATTAGGTAACTCGCTGCGATGGCTGCTCCTCGGGGGCAGGGAAGTATGCTGGTTTTGTCGCTAATCGGCTGCGCGGGGAGGCAGCTCAGGGTTCTGCGGCGCAATCGGAGGCTATTCGGCAGGTCGCCAGAGGTGGGGTATCTGGTGAAAAATCAGTTCCGCACCTAGCTGAAACTCTCTCGATTTCAAGGGGTTGCAGAGCTACTAGAAGTGATTTGTTGCGGAACTAGAATCGTCCTAAGCTATTGAAAATAAAGAAAATATCTTTCGGATTGCAAATCCGTCTACGCCGGTTCGATTCCGACCTCGGCCTCCACCATTCGAAAGCCCCGCAGATTAACGTCTGCGGGGTTTTTCTTTGTGCACCAGAAAATACCGAAGTCCCAAAACTAATTGAGACCAGTCCCAAAACTTCGTCATTTGGAAGGCTTGGCGATGGCCCCGACGCGCCGATAAACGCGCTCGGTAATTCCCTCTTTCGAGTGGCCCAACAGCACGCTTGCATCGCTCAGATCGTTGATCTCCGAGGCCGCCTTCGGTCGGATGTCGCGAAACTGGAACTGGGCGATTCGGTTGGCCAGGTCCGGCTTCTTCTCGACCTCAGCTTTCACCCTTGCGCCCTCGCGGGCGTCTGCCCACCGGTTGCGTAACATTGGCCAACTCATGCGTTTGCCGTGCTCGTTGACGATGAAGAACGGGGACAGGTGTTCTCTGGTCCTGTGCATGATCCGCTCGAGTAGCAGGCCCAGGCTGTTCTTCACTCCATCTACTTCCAGGACGATCCTCAATCGCTTGCCGGTCTTGCCCTGGCTGACCAGAAGGTAGATTCCCTCCATATCGTCCTTCCGCATGGACAGTACGTCCGATGGCCGCTGGCCAGTCAGGTAGGCCAAGTCCATCGCATCCTTCAGCTCCGGTGGAGCCTCCTTGTACACCGCCTGCCAAACTGTTTCGTTGGCGTAGAAGTCGCGCGGTTTCTCCTTGTTCTTCCTTACGCCCAGGCACGGGTTGTCCCGGGTGGTAAGCCCCCATTCCCGCGCCGTGTTGAATACGTGGGAGAGCAGGGCGATTTCCCTGTTTGCCCTGGTCTTCGCCGACCGCGAGTCGCGGTACTGCGCGATCATGGCCGGGGTGATGGCGTCGATCGGCGCCGAGTCGAACACATTGCGCAGCTGCTTGAGCTCGTAGATGTTGTCCTTCTGGGTCCTGGCGGCCTTGCCTGGGATGATCTTCAGCAGGTACTCGTCGAAGATCCCCTTCATCGTGGTCAGTTCTTTCGGCATCGACTTGGCCTCCAACTCCGCCCACTTCAGCTTGGCCTTCATCAAGTCATTGCCGAGGAAGATGTCCTTGCCCGACTTGTCTCTGTAGTACAGGGCCTCCCACACCTTGCCATTGGCTTTTTGTCTCTTGCGGCGATACATACCTGGTGGCAAGTCGCGATTCTCGGTCTTCCTTGGGCGCATTTCACTTCACTCGGGAAAAATTAGGGGTCCAGGCGGGGGCTGGTGGAGGGGCTGCTACGACCGGCACGGTATCGATCACCACGCCGCTGAGCTTCTGACGGGCGTATTGGCGGCCCACGAGTGGCCGGCCGCCGCGGCTCTCGACAAAGTGCCAGCCTTTTTCTGTGAGCCAACGGCGCTGCCACGCCCGGGGTTTGTAGCCGGTGATCTCCACCAGCTCTTCGTCCGAAAGGATCTCGGTTTCCATGGGGGAAATCTCTATGTTGTTGATGATGGCAACACCAGGAGAAAGTTGTTTGGATTCCGATCTTGCCCGAGAACAACAGGCAGTTGAGTTATCCTGGTGCTTACTAACGAGAAAGGAGTATCGCTAATGCCTGTAGGAGCGCTTTTGGAGCTACTACAGGCAGTCTTTGTGATTTAGCTAGCCATTGTTGCAAACTGGTGCAACTTGGACCCAGAAGCCACCGGTATATTGAAGTGTGATTCGTGAGAGGCTGCCTCTAAGCACTTGGTTGATTGAACTGTCAAGTCTGATGTTCCCGATAGCGCGTCTCAAGGTTATTTCATGCGCTGAGGAGGTAGGGCGTAGCACTAGTTCCATTCCTTCAACCCCACCATGTATCGTGTCTAGATCGTCTGCATTCCCAAGTTCGGGAGTAACAGCATGGTACGATCCGGTTACTGTGATTGTCCCGTCTTTGATGGAGAGCGCAGGGCGAGGTTCTTTGATAACAAGCCGCTCTCCTGCTGTGGGTACGCGTATTCCTGCTGGTGTTAGAGAAAAAGCAGGCGAGCTCTTAGAGGCATGCTTGAATTCAAGATTATCTCCTAGATTGACATTCATCCTCATAAGCCAGTCGGAACTACCGTTGTTTGCATCTCTCGTTAACTGAACCGAGCAGTTTCCAGTGTTTCCATCGGAGCCTAAGATTGTACCTGAATAGCCTGTTGGAGCCTTGCCAAATACTCCAAGACGTCCGTTGAGAGGGTCGCCTGAAACTATCACGGGGACTGGAATCTTTCCAACGAACTCAGGGTTGAATATTGTGCTCAGGAAGTTGTTTCTCATGCCATAAAAGCCTATGCCTCGTTTTACATCGGTAGATGCGATAAAGGTCGGGGTGTCTGAGTTTGGGATGCCGTAAGGAGATAATTCACAAACACCACCATAGAACTGCACGTTTGATGCTTTTCCAAGTCGGAGAGGATGGTTTGCTCTGGTTCGCATCACGCAGTCATAAAAATAGTGGCCATTGATTTCCGCTGACGAGGCATCCACATCGCCATCGATATACAGGCAGGACCAAGTATCCGCAGTTGCATAATACTCAATGCGCTCCTCTGTGGTCATAGAGCCTCGACTATGATGGTCTAAGGTGTACATTTTGAAGTTATACCCTGCCGTTCCGCTGAGTCCATAGCTGGCAGAGGTACTGCTCCCGAGAATTGCAAGTCCGTGTTTTCCCATTGTAGAGCCGCCGACAAATTTATTGTAATCGGGGTCATCGTTTCCTGTGCTAGATATAATTGCTGTGCCAGCTTTAGAGAAATATCCAAATACTACGACCCCTGAGGAGATCTCTTGGGCGCTGTCATCGAACAGGTGCCCGACCTCGTAATCGGCTTTGTTTTCAAACCCTGGCTTAGTTGCTTTTCCATTTGCATCAATGCAAATCATATCTTGAATTATTGCTAGGTCTCTAATGGAGGCACCCAGAGATCCATGTCCAGTATTGACCGAGCGAATGCAGTATCGGACTGTTGAAAATTCGTCAGATCTTTGGGGGAATTGCGCTACTAAGGTTCCTCGGCCTTTAAAGGCTAGGACCGTTCCTGGCATCAAATGTCGATACCCTTCTCGTAAAAATTGCTTTGCGTCTAAGGTTCCAAATCCGAACTCGGGTGCTACCTCTCCTTTCATCAGGAAGCCTTGAGGCTTATCAAAACCATTCGAAAATGAGTAGATTCCGAAACCAAATTTAACTCCTTTCGCACCGGAAGCTATTGCCATAGCTAAAGGAACAAGATTATCAGTGACGTAGTCACCTTTCCCGCCCCAATCTTCGATGGCAGGCAGTGTCTCAGTTGAGGCGTCTTGAAGTGCTCGGGCGATAGCGCCACTCAACAGGTTACTATCTTCTTGTGCGCTTTCTTCGGATGTGCTGACTTTAGTGTTTTTAGTCATGAATATGTCCTTTGCCTAATTAGGCAGGTTGCTTATGATAGGTTTTAGATTCTTGGATATATTAACTCGCTGCCATTCGAGCCTAGAATCTCGGCCAACTTAGGTACAGGGTTCCTAGTGGGCAGCTTTAGCAGTTGGTAGTCCAGATCCCTTTCTTTGGGCAGGATTGTTGCTTCGTCGCCATGTTCGGCCAATGGAGAGAGGAAATTTATAGCTGAATGGAGAACAAATGTACCCCATTCGCTACTAAGAGCCTATTTGGACTAGGCGGCGGCTAGGCTGACCTGTTGCGTTATCACCTCATCGACGGGTACGTGGTATTCGGAGGCAGGCCTTATTCCTTAGTATCCTGCCATCAGAGTAATCGACAACGTCAGGTTAGATCCCACGCGATTCTCTAAGACCAGTTGGCCTGAGGAGTCAATCCCAACAGTGAACCTTCCATCAGAGCCTGAAGATCCTGACAAGGGAGTAGTGGCAGTTGACATATTGGCTGCTCCTGCAATCATCGTTACATGGTTGCTAGAGCTTGCAGCACGAAAACTGAAGATTCCATTGACGCTTGGGTTTGATGAGCCAATGATCAAAACTCCAGCAAAAATCGCTGTCCGGTTGTCGCTAATAATTCGGGCTCGGTCATCACCCAGAGTAAAGTTTTCTATGAAAGGAGCGCTGAAGTGCGAGCCGCGCAATGAAGGGGGAATATTTAACAAGGTAACGTTGCCGACGGTTTCCAGTCGAATAGGTCGGCCAGATACATCAACGTCCCTCGCAATATTTATGTTGCGAATAGCTCCAGTACCATTGTTGATCAAGCGGATACCGTAACCGGTGTTACCCTGAGCGACAGCAGAGCCCAATGAAATGTTGCTGATGACCGATGTGTCGGAACCATCGATATGCAGTAAGGAATCAGCATTGCCGTTTGTAACCAAGCCATGGAGCGTAATGTAGGTGCATTGATAAGCGCCAGCGGCAACAATTTTAGTCAGTGAATCAAACTGCTGGTTACCAGTTGAGTTGGCAGGGTTTCCGATGATGTTGCTTATGTTGATCCGAGAGATTGAGCAATTGCGATTGTCTAAGAAAACCGCTGTTGCAGGCAGGGTAGTATGAATGTTGTCAATGTTACCTGCGCTGATATTGGTGTCATGGCCTACTCTCACAATGTGGTGAGGTGCGAAGGTTGTGCCGATGATAGTCACGTCAATGATGCTAAAGCCGCTTGTGCGAGCCCAGACGACGCAGGTATCTGCAATGTCAAGCGCTTGCGGATCCAAGCCGTAGGTGGCGCGCAGATTACGGATGGTGCACCAGTTTTCATCAATAATAATTCCGACTGTTGTCGGGTACAGCCAAATGCTATCAATCTCGCAGGTGTTGTGTTTTACGTGGATGTAAGGTGCTGTTCGAACCCCGGATTGACCAGTTGGAAATTCAAACTGGAAGTTTGAGAATTTACATGCGTTTCCAGTGGTTTCAAAGACCGTGAAATCAAGTCCAGAAATGTCAAAGATTGTTCGGCGCATACCGCGACCAGAAATTTCTACGCCGCGCGGAACGTAGATGGTCTTGCTTAGATGATAGGACCCGCATTCCAGTTGTAAAATCCCTTCCCTTGTCTGCGCGTTCATTGAGTTTAAGGCGCGTTGCATTCTATCGGCTATATCGGAGACTAGGGCGTTGGTTGGAAATACTCCGAACCAGCCCGCGGTGATCAACTTTGCGTCCTCACCCATGGTGCTGACGATATTAATTATTACCTTGCCTGCACCTTGGAAAATCCATTGGTTAGAGCTGTGAATACGATTTGTGATTGTCAGTGTGGAAGTATTGTCCACGGTCAAGCATGCTCCAGCCTGATAGTACTGGGGGACTGAGATGGTAAGGTCGCCGATGATGCGGAAGTTACCTGAAGGAATAACAACGTACCCGAGTGTATTTGCCATTTTGGTGATGGCAGGGCCATCATCCGCTAGGCCCTGACCGGTTTCAGCACTACCGAAATCACGAATTGTCCGGTGCTCTTCCATAAAGGATTGTAAGCTGCGCGGGGCAGCAGAAGCAGTTTCGGACTGGTAGCCAATGTTGGTCGCCATAAGATCGTAAGTCATAAATTACTCTTAGATTGGTGTGCTGCAGGCGCTGCCCGCAGCATGGGAAGTTACACATAAATTCTGATCAAATAGAGTCGTTGGGCAGATTTCTATTAGTAAAGCCTTCCTTAATCGCATATATCGACAGTAAATAGAGGTGAGGGGATAAATTGGGTCGGGTAAAAATGTGCTCTTATCAGGATGGCGCGCTTTCTTTGCAGCTTTGCCCCGCCGAGGTGGCATGATTTGTTGGGGGGATTTATTGACGACGCGCCTTTTCAGGGGGTATGGATTTGAGCGGGTCAAGCACTAGGTATTGCCGGGCTACAGCCTAGGGCAACTCCGGTGGACCGAGCGATGGGCGTGGAGCAGGCTTCCTTACGTTGAACCAGGTGAACTAGGAAATTGAGCATGAGTCTCTCCATACCCGCGCATGTCGGTGGGCACGTATGGTTTGATCGGGGAACAACAGGAGGAGCGATATGGCTAAGGAAGCTAAAAAACCGTTCGGCTACGTAGCTGTCACACTGATACCCACTGGCATCGGATTCGTTATGGGCGGGCTGCTGACAGGTCAGCCTGCATTCACCTACAGCGGCTTGGGCATGGCTATACCTGGGGTGTTGCTTGCCGCGACGCACTACTGGACGCGCCGTCGACGGGCTTGAGTGGTGGGGGGAGTGTTTACCGTTGCGGTGCTAGTAGCTGTTCCACTACCTGACCGGTGTCGTGGAAGTACCAGTTGCTGTCGGTGAGGTTGTTGATCATGAAGGCGGCGAATCTTTCGGTCGTCATTCCCTTCATGAAGCGCTCAAGCTTCGGCGGAGGTCCTTTCCAGGTTGGCTCGGCGCCGATGAGTCGGGCTGCCGCCAAGTTGTGATGGCCATCAAGGATGATGCGATAGAGCTTCCCGCGCATCTCCAGATCCACTGTTCGAACCACGAACACCTTGAACTTGGCCACCTTCCTGGCGATAACCTCGCGGTTCAAGTATCGCTGGCTGCTGATAAGTGGCGGTGTGCTCATCGCGGCCCTCTGTAGATCAGGTAGGCCATGTACATCAGGGGCAGGATCATGGCTGGATGCTCCAGGTGATTGCCATCGTGATCACCCCAAGCCATCCAGCGATGGCTAGGGCTCGGTAAACGATTCGGTCACGCTCAGCATTCAAAGCCCTGCGCAGCCATTCGGACTTCTCCGTGATCAGCTGATCTGCGAACTCGCATGCGCGCTGGAAGTGCTCTTCAGAAACGCTCATGGCATCAGCTCCTTCGGCACCTGGATGGTATCGCCGAGCTTGTAGTGGACCAGGCCCCGGCAGAACGCGACCAAAGCGGTGGGGCCGTAGCACCAAACTTCTGCGCCGGCGGGGCCGCCTGCATAGCAGGTGTCTTCGGGAAGGCCGGGTATGTGTTGAGCGGTGCCTTTGTGCTTGTCGATCAGTAGGCCTCCGTGATCCCAGTGAGACGAGGGGCGATAGCCGAAACATTCAGTTGCGCCGCGGATGCTGATACTGATGGGGTCAGTTCGGGTGCGCCATACCGTCGTTCGGCACACAGGATCTGCTTCGAAACCCTCGGCCCTTGCCACGGCCCAGTCCAGCGGAGCGCCGACCAGGTTGGATACCCTCACTTCGATCAGGTCGCTCATCATCGGCACTCCTTTTTCCGCTCGACCTCGATCTGGTCGTAGAGTGCATCCACTCGCTTTTGCTTGCGGTTGATCGCCTCGGAGCGGTTCAGGTGGTCTCTCAGGGCCTTGTTATAAGGCTCGATCTTCTCGACCAGTCGATGCCGCTCACTTGGATCTTTTGACGCGTTGAACTGCCGAGCCAGTCGATCCCGCTCGCTGAAGTCCAGATGGTCAAGCGCGCGGTTCTCCTTCTCCATTTCGGCCAGAACGTCTGCCGATTGCCGCTTCCAGCGCAGATACAGCACATCGCTCTTCTTGGGCTTCATGAAAAAGTGTTGAGACCTGATCCACTCCACCAGGTCTTCCTTGGTCATCTCGTCGAGCACATCTTTCCGGGCGGCTTTGCTCACAGCTGATACCTCTCTTCAATCCAGCGCCCAGACGCCAGTGCGGGTGTAGGTTCGGGTTGTGTTTCGTGCGGGGAGAGCTGGCGCTGGTTGCCGGCCTGCAGCTGGCTGTCGGGGATGCAGCTGATGCCGACGCCGTTGAGCACGTAGCAGGTGACGCCGCGCTTGCTGTCGTGCTGCACGTCGATGACGTTCTCGGTTGCGCTGGCGCCGGTGGCCAGCAGCAGGAGGCAGAGGGCGAGGCTGGTCATGCGCGACGGCCCTCAATGTCCGCTTCGGTTATCGTGTATTCCACGACGTTTTCCACGCGGTAGAACGGGGTAGGGCTCAGGTGCTTGGCAGCCCAGGCCTTGAGCAGGGTTTGCAGCTCGTGCTCGGCCAGCGATGGCACGGCCGGCCAGTCCTCCGCAGCCTCACCGCAGTCATCCCAGGCACGTTCTCCGATCATCTCGATGATGTGCTTGGTGTCGATGTAGGCCGCAGGGTCTGGGCGCACAGCGTTGCCGCGGTAGACGGTGGAGCCGGCCACGAGTTCTTCGTGGTCATCGAGCAAATCGCCTGGGCTCTCACAGCGGAACGTTTCATCGTCGACAGACCAGGTCTCGCCGGTCAGCAGGCTTGATTTAGACATGGGGAATCCTTGGCCGCCATATCGCGGCAGTGAATAGACTAGAGGGGTTACAGCTGAAGGAGTGCTGATGTTTTTATGGAATTTCTACTTTTTCTGGCGGGCCATGCACCGTACGTAGGGCCTGTTGGGCTGGTAGGCGATTGAGTCGCTAGGCATGATTGGGGGCTGCATGGTGGCAATTTGATCCTGATTAGTGTTTGATGCAGCAGGTATTGCGCAAAGTCCTTTGAAAATTTTGTCATAAAGGACGCTAAGGGGGAGAGGTGAAAGGAGTCTGGTTTGGTTTCATTGCGGGGCTAATTGCGCTGGCGACATTTTTTTATGCAAGTAATGCATTTATAAATGGTTCTAGCTTTCTGTTTTCAGGAAAAATTGAACATGCTTCTGCTATTTTGGCACAGGTTTTTGGTGTTATAGGCTTGGCGTGGATGTTGATTTACTCAGTCTTATCCTCCGAGCTGTCCAAGGTTAAGCTGATTGGCAGTGGTCTAGTACTGTCTCTTGCGTTTGCGGCAAATAATGTATGGACCTATGGTCTTTCTATTTTTATTGTTGCTACATTGGTAACTGAGCTCCAGTTTTTGGAAAAGTTGGCTGCAATGTTCACTAATAGAGATAAGTACTGGGATTACCTGGCTCAAAAGTCTACGCCAGAGCAGGCAGCGCAAAAAGCTGCTCTCGAGGCGGTAGAGGCCGTACAGGCAGAAGAAGCTGACGAAGAATCTACGGTTAATGCTAATCGCTCAAAAGATCCAACGCAATCGTCTGCCCTTGCGGATGAGGGTGGCGAGGAAACTGAAACTCAAAATACGAGTGGACCCGAAGCCCAGCTATCTATACAGGGCATACCGTCTCAAGATTCGCTTGAAATTAACAGGCCCGACTCTTCTAAGGTCGCGGCTGATGGGAAAGCCTCAATAGCAGATCGAACAAAAAATATTATAAAGTTTCAATATGCAGCTGTAGATGCTTTAAAGGACTATACCAATATGCTCACTGGGTCGAAATTGCTCACTGATATGCGATACTCGGCTCCAGGTGTAAGCTTTGAGGTGGATGCTGTCTTGAAAACTGAGTCCATCGATTACGTTGTCGAGGTTAGGCACGTTCTTAGCCCTGCAGCGTTATCCAGTGCAGTCCATAGAGCGCAAAAACTGGTCGGCTTGTACGGGAACCTTATCTCAGCTGCCGGCGAGAGGAAGTCCGTAAAGGGCATACTTATAGTTCCAAAAGGGGTTTGGATGCGTAAAAGATTTGGAGCATCTGACTTGGTGGTTCTCGAGCTTGATCAACAACTGAAGAAGCTCAAGCATGTTGATGGGGATTGGTACTGAAACTCCTCTCAGGAAGGTTGAGACGATGAATTGCATCACTGCGTTGCAAATGGGCTGCGTGGCGGCCATATCGCGGCAGTAATAGAGGGGAGAGGGGTTACAGTTGGGTGGAGTACAAATGTGCTCTTTCGGGTTTTCGGTTGCCGCTCAGAATGCTCCGCACTGTGGGCAGGAGCCAGAAACGAACTTAACTCGCCCTTCGCAGCGGACACATTCTTCAGGTTTGTAGAGGGCGTAGAGAGGAATACGGTAGGCGCTAGTGTCCCAGCCCTGGAAATCGCTCAGCGCTTTGTCCTTTGCGTGCATTACGCTCAGGCCGCTCTCGATCATGTACCACACTGGCTCTCCGTAGCGTTCCTCGGTAGGTTGATCAAGGATGCGCTGCCAGTATTCTGCATGAGGCGATGGGTATGGATGGGCTTGGTAGGCCAGGAGCTTGATCAGTCGCTCGACTTCATCGCGCGGCACGCTGACCATCTTTGTGTTGCTGGATCGGTTTTCTGTGGGCATGGGGATACCTCGAGCTATATCGTGGCAATGAGTGGAGAGGCGGGTCTGTATGAATGGAAGGATTGCTGCTAGTGCATGATGGCAATATGATTGCTGCTTTTGCGCTCAGAGGTGACCGGTGAGTAAGTACATGCCCCTGGCCGATTTTCTTCGGTCCCAGACTGTTAACTCCGTTGTGTTGACCTTCGCTCAAATTGATGAGCTAGTGGGCGGGCTGCCACCGGTCGCGAGAAATCACAACGCTTGGTGGGCAAATTCAAGGACTGATGATTCACACACCTGGGCCCATCTTTGGATCGAAGCTGGCTGGGAACGTAAGTCCCTGGACCTGAGTGCAGAGGTTGTAGTTTTCGAGCGGCATTCACCCGAGCAAGAAACTTCGCGCTTCTGGTGGGTCAACCATAAGCAGACTTACCAAGCCGAACTTGAAGGGGGTTACATCTGGTCACCCACAAAAAATAAAAATGGCGCTCGAAACCAGACCTACATCAACCTGACGTTGGTTAGGGCCGGTGACGTAGTTATCTCCTACGCTGGAGGTCAGATTCGAGCTATCGGTGTTGCGACTTCAGTTTATGCCGAACAGGCGAAGCCGGAAGATTTTGGTCAAGCCGGTCAGAACTGGTCGGATACGGGATGGCTAGTTCCTATCGAGTGGACCGAGTTGGACAAGGCTGTTTCACCTAAGGACCACATTACTGCTATCACAAGCCTCTTACCCGCGAAAAATTCCCCTTTACAAGCTAATGGCAACGGCAATCAGGGATGTTACCTCGCTAGTATCTCGCCCGAACTTGGCTCTTTCGTTCTCCGCCTATCCAATAGTGCTGGGAGCGCCATTATCGAGCGGGTTCATGAGCTGGAAGACCAGGTGAGAGCGGACGAAGCCGAACGTGAAATCCAGTTGAATCAGGAACTGGCTTCTACTGAGCGGGAGCAGTTGGTCCGCTCGCGTGTCGGCCAGGGAACATTCCGCCTTCAGGTGCTGGACCGTGAGAAGTCGTGCCGTCTGACCGGAGTTTCCGATAAGCGCTTCCTGATCGCTAGCCACATCAAGCCTTGGAAGGATTGCTCGAATGCAGAGCGATTGGATGGGAGCAATGGTTTGATGTTGGCCCCTCACGTGGACAAGCTTTTCGACCGTGGCTGGATAACTTTCCAGGACAACGGGGATTTGTTGGTTGCCGACGCTGCTAAGGAAATCGTGTCTGCCTGGGGGCTGACATCTAGCTTGAATGTCGGCAGCTTCACACTGGAGCAGCGAAGCTACCTGAGCCACCACCGCTCAGAAGTTTATAAGGGCAGGGTGTAGGAAAACGAATTGCCGGCAGCGCATCCGCCTGGGCGGCCTGAAAGTGTCGTTGGAATGTGGTTATTCGCAGAGGCCATAGGCCGAAGAGCATTTCTGTTTGCTGTCGGTGCGCGCTAACAGGTCGACCATGTCGAACTGGCGTCCGCCGCGTGATGTGTTCGCCCAGTCCACCATGCGGTCAATGCCATGGGTTTCGGCGCTGACCTTGTCGTCGGATCGGACGGTGGGGTCGGTGACGGTGGCGAAAAACGTGGCGGCACCGCGCTTGCTGGCGATGCTCACCAAGCGCTCCCATTCCCGCACTCTGGACACTTCCTCCGGCCACCTAGTGGCAATCTCGCGCAGCTCATCCTTCGCGCACATGATGCAGGGCATGCAGCCGACTCTGTTGCAGCCCTGAAGGTACAGTGGGTTCGGCTTGATACCGGCAGCGCGGTGAGCTTCAAATACGGCCTCGACTGGCCACTTGAGGATTGGCCGGTAATTGAACAGGCCGCCGCCGACCTCGTCGCACTCAGGTAGGTACCGCCTGCTCAGTGACTCATCAGCTCGCACACCTTGCCAAGACAGCACAAGGTTCTCGCCGGTCATCAGCGGCATGAAAACGTCCTCAATGATCGGGTTTCGCTTCAGCTCGTCCGTGCAAAATCGGGCCTTGGTGCTGGGGAACCGGCCTTTCCAGAGGCACATGTCGAGGAATGGGATGCCCGTGGGGTGAAGCACTTCTAGGGCGGCCAGAACCACTGACTCTGGCACTCCTTTTTCGCGCCACTTCGTTTCGATGAACTTGCGCTTGCTGGCGATCTGCCGGGCAAAGTCGGCCTTTACCCAGCGGATGGGCACACCGACGGCCTCGGCCAGGTAGTGCACGTAGTCATAGGTGGCCGGGTGTTCGTGCCCGGTATCTGCAAAAACGGCGCTGAGGTTCGGCACCTCCAGTTCGCGAGCGACCAGAAGGGTGGCCGTGCTGTCTTTACCGCCGCTCATGCTGACGATGTTGTATTCGGCCATCTTGTGGTCCTTGCGTGCAGGCGCCGCCCTCGCCGGGGTGGCGTGATTCGTGGAAGTGGACTATTGGTGTTCTGCCCGGCATGGGGCCGGATCAGGAGCGACACATGCTTGCGCACGACATCGACTCGGATCTTGTTAGTGAGTTTTACGAGTACATCCAAGATGCGGATGTACGCGAAGCATTTGTCTACCTCGCTGGAGCGTTCACCTGCTTTCGCTCAGTAGAGTGGACCGTTAAAAATCAGGGAGAGGTTCGGTCCTTCCGCATCTATCAAAATGGGAAACGGTATTTTTCATTCATGCCTTCCCAAAAGAAGCTCAATTTCCATTTTCGCCCTCCCGTGCTCAAGGACGGGATCTATCGAAAAGATGAGATCAGAAAGCTTTTTGCGAGCTTTGACGACAAATCGCATAAGGATGATGAGCATTGGGCAATCGATATCCTAAACATCGATGACGCGCGACGGCTGGTGCATGCACTGGATTTGCGGTGAGAGGTGGCCCAGTCTCTCGCCGGGGAGGCGTTATCGTTGAATAGGGGAAGGCGCTGGCGGGCAGCCGGTGGCAGAATCAAGCTTCCGTTTAGCTAGGGGGTGATTTATGGAGGCTTGGGCGGCTGGGCTCATTGGCGCGCTGATAGGTGGCGCGAGTTCGTTTGCTGGTATATGGATGCAGAGCCGCTACCAGCATCGGCGAGAGATAGCCAAGATGGTGATGGAAGCAGCAGCGAAAGATCGGTCGGAGCAGATTGAGCTTGGGATGAAGCTCGGGCAGGTAGGGAAGATTGCTCCTGTCGCCCTGTTCGTCCATTACCACGCCAAGCTCTTCGAGCTCGTAGGGAGCGGCAAGCTGACGCAGGAAAACTTGAGCAAGCTACACAAAGAGAATCAGGAAATGTCCGAGCTGATGCACCGAATGCACGATCAGGAGATGCGCCGGCAGTAGCTCTGTCACGCCAGGGCGTCACGGCAAGCGGATCAGCTTTTCGAGCTGCTTGTCCGTAAGTTGATCGGCGCCATGGATGAGTCGCGAAATCAGGTCCTGCTCTTCCTCGATCCCGGCACGCTCCATCGATCGTTTAAGCGCGTTGTCCGTGTTGTGGTATAGGTCCGTGACAATGCGGCGTGACAGCAAAAGGGCCTCGCGCTCTTCCTTCGCCAGCTTGTCCCGCTCGCGCTGTTCTTGCTTGCGCTGGGTTGGCGTCTTCGCCATTGCTGATACCTCCCAAGCCGCTGGGCGGCAAATTGATTTGCTGCTGGCGCCGGCCGTGCCGGACGCGCGCGGTGATGCGTTTCATGCTGCTTTCTGCTGATTCCAGGCGCCGACAGCAGCAAAGACATTTGCGGCCTCTGCTTCGTCGAGCGTTGTGTCTGTGGGTATGGCGATCCAGCCGGCCGCCACCAGGTGATTAGGGTTGGCGGTGGCCCGCAGGTCCATGTAGGTCGTTTCGATTATGTCGGTCAGGTGCTCGGCGCGGTAGTTACCTTGGGGCGCGACCTCGATCGACTTGTGATACCGCTCACCGAGCTCCGTCCGACAGAGCACGCTGAGGTAGATGGTCCAGCGGTGCGGGATGTCGCAGACCGCGTCGACCACTTGCCGCACGCAGATCTGCTTGAGGTTCTTCCAGTTGATCAGCACCTGCTGGTCGCTAGGATCGATGTTGACCACGGCCGCATGATTTGCCGACACCAAGGCCCTGCAGGTCCGCTCCAGCCTGGCCCGCATGTTGTGGGGTTTGCGCTTGCTCATTGCCGCGTGCCTGTTTTGCTGGCCGCGCCGGCCTCCATCGCATCCACGAACCGCAGCGCGGCCCGGTAGCTAAAGGCGAAGCCCTGCACCGCGCCCGTGGCGATCTCAACCACATCCCACGTTCCGCCCTTGCCAGATGCCTGGTAGCGCGGGGCCTGTTGGCCGACCTTGGCGTGCGCCTCGCTCCTGGCTGACTTGCTGCGCTCGAGCAGTGCCGCGAGCACGGCAAGCTTCTGCTCGAAAGCAGGGTGCATTGCTGTCTGCATGGGGTGATCCTCGGGTGGGTCAGGCGTGGTATTCGAAGGCCTCGGCCTTACGAACGATTCGAACTTGGGCTGTGCGGCGCTCGGGAGCTCGGCGGTCGCGGCGCATCGGGTCGCTGTCGTCAATCACCGCATGCATGGCGATGAGGCTGGCGAGCATGATGCAGAGCGGGCTGATGATTTGTTGGCGCATGGCCTTGGTGACCGCCTCGATGCGGCGACCGGCTTCGAGCTTGAACAGCGCGGCCTCGATGCGGTTGGCCACGGTACCCGGGCTGACCGCCATCTGGCGGGCGATTTCTTTGGTGGTGAGGCCTTGAGCCACCCACAGCAGTGCTTCGAGCTCACGGGGAGCCAGCGCCTTGCCGAGCTGGCCAATCCATGAGCCGCAAGTGATCGTTTCCATGATTGTCCTCAGCAACCGCATTGGTCAGGCGCCAAGCGCGGGTGACCAAACCCACCGTGAAAGGTGACCTGGCGCCTGCCTAATGCGGTCGATGTGAAGGGAAGGGGTGCAGGCGGTGAGCGCTACCTCACATGCATCTGGTCTGGCCGGGTGGGCCCCGGATTCGCCTGCGTGTACGTCGATTAATCTTTACTGCGGTGAGCCTTAACTTGCATAAGGCCAAAGGTGATGCGCTTTAAATCTGTGAAAACTGCATCGGGGTGTGATCTGCATGACGTTTGCCGCCCATTGCTCTCGCGCTGGGTGACGGTACTCAGATCACACCCCGATGCAGCCTGGTGATGGAGGGCCAGGTGGATCGTGCCGTCTTTCCGGCTGTCTGGGAGTCAGATGATTGCTGCCAGTGTCCGCGTGCCGTCGGCGTGCTCGGTGGCGATGTGCAGTGCTGGAGATGCGTACCGGCCGCGCTTGATTAAGCTGAATGCCTGCTGGAATGCCGGATTGGGATTGCCTTTGTCGTCTGGTGTCAGGCTCGAGCAGAGAAGGCCTGTGCAGTCTTCGCCGTTTGGCCCTACTCCATCGTGACCAATATCGAAACTGGCGATCATCGCGATGCCTTCTGCCTTGCAGATCTCGATGATCTGAAGCATCAGCGGGCTGATTTGGCTGTCGTAGATCTCTTCTTTGTTCACGGTAATGCCCTCGGGTTGATTTCCCGTCTGGCCCTGTCGCCAAGGCCAGCCAGTGAAATCTGATTTCCGCTCCATGCTTGTTGCCGCGGCTATCCCCACCTGGCCGGGTCACACATTTCGTGTTCGGTGTTCTTCCCGGCTGGCTGCATGGTTTGGCGTCCTCCCATGAGAGGAGTCCGGCAGCTATCCAGAGGCTGCGTGATCGACGACTTAGCTTGTCCCGACCCAGGTGATGGCCTGGGTGCGTCGAGGTGGTCACGTCGGGTTGTGTAAAGAGCGGTCGGCTTGAGGGCCTCCCGAGGTGCTGTGTAGTGCCTCGATGAAATGCACGATAAGCCAATGCCTAACTTTTGTAAATAGGTAATGCCTAACTTTCCATAAATGCCTAATCCGCTCTCAGGGCTTGCATCGCTCGATAGCTTGGGTAAGCTCTGTCTGATACTGGATGTATGTACAGTCAATGGAGGAAGGTATGGCCAAGCAGAAGAAGTCGACCCCGCAACCTCGCCAAGAGATGACCGCCCTTGAGCGGCTGGGCCTGCGGGTATCGTCGATGATCAATCACCCGATAGCGCAGGCTCAACGCTGGGTGACAATCCATCGCCTGGACACAGATGGGGACATGGAGTGGGAGGAGGTAATGGGGCTGCTGGCCGAAACGCCGGAGCTGGACCTGACGTTCAATGACGACAAGAGCGTGACGGTGAGGTGGGAGGCGCAGAACGCCGAAGATCGCGACGACCTGGTCGTAGAGAAGGATTGGGAGGAGGAGAGGGTGGAGGAGGAGGCGCCTTTCTAGGGATACAACCCGGGTCAGAAAAGCTTTCCGAATGATATCAAAATGATATTGCTCCAAGTACAATCGCCGCCGGCCGATATCCGGCCATGCCAATAACGGCAACATGGAGCAGTATCAATGACGTTTCGGAAAGTGGCTGGGGCGGTTGCGGTTGTCGGGCTCGTTGGTATTCAAGGGTGTGCGAGTATTGTTGGCGAGTCTCGCTACCCAGTAGCTGTATCAAGTGCTCCCCCAGGAGCAAGCTTCGAGATCACCGATAAAAACGGTACTGTGGTCCACTCAGGCAACACCCCAAGCACCGTCACATTGAAGTCTGGCAAAGGGTATTTTTCCGGCCAGACCTACAAGCTGCACTTCAAAAAGGACGGATACCCAGACAAGACCATTGAGCTCGATTCCAGCCTGAGCGGTTGGTATTGGGGCAACATCCTGCTTGGTGGTTTGATCGGCATGCTGATCGTTGATCCTCTAACCGGGGCGATGTACAAGCTTCCAGAATTTGCATCTGCCGATATGGGAAAACCATTGGCTGATGCTGCGGCTGGGACTCTCAAGGTCGGCTTAATTGACGATCTCACCCCAGGTCAGCGTGAGCGCCTAATTCCGGTCTACTGATATCTGCAGCGGCTCACAGCCACCTAAAGAAAAAGCCCGCACTGCTATGCGGGCTAACGTAGGGATGCGGATGAGCCTTTACTATGCAGGGCAGGGCGTGAAAAAAGCGTTGAGGAATTACCTATCCCATCCGGTCTTGAAGTCTAGTGCTCGCATCATACTGAAAACATCACAGCACTGCGCGCCAAGCGCCTTGCAAACGTCTGGGACCTTTCTGTTCTGCCGCTGAGCTGAAGGCTTAGATGTTTCAAGAGATACCACGCATCGATCCGCAGGGCTGGACAACGCGTAAGATATCAGGAAAGGATCTCGCCCAATATAAGCTAGCTCGTTTTCATTTAGATCAACGGCGTACCCATTGAAAGTCACGTGAGCTACAGTAGCGGGATCCGCATTCTCTTGAAGGACTAAGCTCTTTTTGACTTCTGGTTTCTTCAACCATCCAGTCAAAATATCTTCTTTCCCTGCAAGGATTTCTTCGTAAATCTCAATGGGCATTTTAATGCGACCATTCTGGCTCTGATGCAGAAGCCATGACCACAGTTCTGGAACCATTGTCTGAGGGTAGTAAACGCCGTTAGAAGTGATCAGCGTATTCGCATCCAGCAGGTAAAGCTTCCTATCAAGCGCCATTATAATGTGCCAACCAAGTTATAGACATTGGCGGGCTTTACGCCCAGTACTCTTCCTGCTTTGGTCGCAGTTAATGCACCTTCACGCATGGTGCGCTGAACCAAATTCACGATGGCTCCGCCAAGCTTGTGTCTACGGACGACGTAATAACTGGGTCCGCTAGAGCCATCTCTGCCTTCTTTTGCCGCAGCCTTCTGTGCCGCCCACAGTTCTCTGAACTTCTGGGAAAGAGCGCTCCAAGTGTTTTCCTGAATAACTCCTGACGTGAAAAGGCGATAAGCGACCAGAGACCCACTGATATTTATGCTTCTAGCAAAGGCAGAGATTTTCTGCAAAAGTACATCGATATTTTCTTCGTGCCAGTCCTTCTTGTTTAGTTCATTTGCCGGTAGCAATAAGAGGCTTGCCACATCGTTGCAATAACGCTCTATTTTTTGCTCCGCTCGACTACCACTTAAACCAGTGGCGCCCATCAATATGTGAGCGAACTCATGAAGCAACGTAAAGGACCTGGCAGGCGGTGCGTCCATATCATTTATTACAATGAATGGCGCTATTTTGTCCGATAGCGCAAACCCCCTGAAAGCTTCTACAGGGATGTTCGTATGGTGACTGCCTAGATTTCCGATGAGCAGAACGAATGTCCCTATGTCCTCAATCAGCTTGCGAAGATAAGAGAAGGCTTCCTCAGGTTTTCCATAGCGTCTGAATTCGTATAGATCAAACCCGATCAAATCGGCGATTTTTTTAGAAACTATAGAGGGTTCAAGGTCAACGCCGATGCTACCTACATAATCGCGAGGGAAGGCCTCCTCCACATCCTGTAAGACGTTTTTTACGAGATCTTGTCGCACATAGATATCACGAACTAGCGCATCAAGAGGCCCCTTGCTTTCAATGCGGAGCTCTTCCGGGAGTGTACGGAAATCTTCGCCTCGCTCAGCCTGAGCTGGGGGGGAGGGTAGATAAAAGACAAGCAACGGGCGACGATAGACCCCTGCCATTTTCGCAATGAGGGTTCTAGAAGCTTCTTTTTCGCCGTGTTCGTATCGCCGGAGCATTTCAGGTCCAGAAACCTTGCTTCCCCCGATGGCCAGAGCTTTGGCGGCCTTCTCCCTGCTGAGGCCGGCAGTCTCTCTTGCCCACACAAGCACTTCAGGATTAATCCCTGGCATACATCACCGCTTCAGCTCCGTCTTCATTTGAAATCGTCCATTATCACAATAGCGGGTTATTCAAGATACTGAACGACTATACCGTCCATCGCAAGCAGTATGGTGGCGCTAGGCTATCGTAGGCCAGCCTGCACTGCCTCTCCTCTTATCCCCATACCTACCTGGCAGAGACCGCGGCGCAGCCTCTGGTTGGGCTTAGAGAGAGGTATGGAAAAATCCAGGTTACCGGCAAGCTTCTGCGCCAACGTAATCGGCGATCGAGCCGCTCACAATCGGACCCATTCGAGGATCAGGCTGGGAGTCCTTCATTTGCTCCAGGGTTTCGCCGCTACCGAGGTACTTCACTGTGCGGTCTGCGCAGTTGTAGAGCCGGCGAGAAAAAGAGGTGCCACTTGATCCGACGCGCTTCGTAGTGATCGTACGCTCATTGCCCGAGGCATCCCGGGACAAGACCGTGTAGGAGGCCTTGGAGTCGGATGGCACGTACAGTGATGCTGCAGCTGAAACCGCGGGAGTCAATGCAAAGCCAAGTACAGCCAAAATCATTCGCGACATACAATTCCCTTTCTAGTGGAGCGTGCAACAGAGCTGCATGCTCGCTAATTCCTTGCCGATGGTCGTGTCTCGCGGACGGTTCATACCAGATGTGCGTTCCAGACCAGTAGCACCCGGGCCTGGATGTAGGTCATGTCCCGGCGAATCAGCCGATCTTTGTGCCGCGGGTTGTCCGAAATCATCTCGTAGTGATCTTCATCAGCCACCTGCAGGCGCTTAATGTAGAGCAGGTCATCCCAGACGAAGAGGTACACCCCATCGCCCACGAAGTCGCGGACGTTGATATTCACGATCAGCGGGTCCCGGTGCTTGATGGTGGGCTCCATCGACTGGCCCCAGCCGGTGACCACCTTCAGGTGGTAGTGCTCTTCGAACTCAACGCCGATTTCACGCAGGTGACTGGGGCTGACGCGAATGTCCTTGAGCATTTCCGGGTAGTCATGGGGGAGCTGGCCGCCACCCATTGCAGCCCGGATATCGTAATGAGCGATCCGGATCTCGTCTCCGACCAGGCCAGGCCGGGAAAAGTCTGCGGTAATTACATTTCCCTCATCGGTCGCTTCGGCGGCTGCAATCAACTGCGCGCGCGCCGAATCCGACAAGTTCTTGCCTTGCTTCGCGAGCATGGCTCGAACCATGTCGGCAGCTGAGGTAGGCGGCGGCTCTGCGACAGGTTCCGAACTGAGGTCCTGGATGCTCTCGTAGGAGAAGCCAGGGCGAAGCCCCCAGTGTTCAGGACCAACCACATCAGAAAAGTAAGCGATCACGTCCATCAGCTTGGACTTGTCGATCCGGCCGTTTTTCACCCAGCCCTGTACCGACGGAGGCTTCACCTGGAAGTCGTCTGCGAGCTGTTTCTTCGATACGCCTTTGGCGATCCGCGCGGCCTCAATAGCTGCGCCTAATTCTGGTCCGGTAAGCATTGCCTAATTAGGCCTATTGCTAGCGCAATTAGGCAATGGCTTGTTAAGAATAAGGTAATGCCTTATATTCATCGATAAATCTCCAGGACAGAACTCATGAAATCAGCTGAAGCAGCCAAAGAAGCATCCCGCGTGCTGGGCAGCCAGGCGGAATTGGCGCGCCGGCTGAATGTTGCGGCTCCAACCGTCAACCAATGGTGTTCAGGGGAGCGCAGGGTTCCAGCCAAGCGCGCATTACAGATTGAGGCGCTTACGAATGGCGCCGTGAATCGTGCCGAGCTGTGCCCGTCGTTCCCGTGGGACCAAATCGACGGCACCACGAGCCACGCGCTTTCCGCCGCTTAGCCAATTCCAACCGCAAGCAGCAGTAGCTGCTGAACGACCAAACCCCGAAGGCGCCGGTAGATCACCCGACCCGAGATAAATGATGCGGGAAACGGCATTGCGTCAGTAGATGACCAAAACACCTGCTGATCCATCCAGTACCTGAATCGCAGGCATAAAAAAACCGGGTGGCAGCCCGGCTTCTTCAAAAACACATCGAGGTCGATTATGCACTCAGCAATTGATGCGAGCAACACCAGACCTGTCGTGTCAGCTATTGGCGATTCGTCGAATCTAGCGCGCCAGGTCATGTCTACCCGCGAGATCGCGCAACTGACCGGCAAGAGCCATGACAATGTCCTGCGCGATGCCCGCCGATTAGTCGCAGAGGGTGTCCTCAAATCTGAGGAGACCCCATACACCCACCCACAAAACGGCCAATCCTATCCAGAGTTCCTGCTTGGCCAGCGCGATACCCTGGTGCTGGTCTCCGGATACAACGCCCAACTGCGCGCCAAGATTATCGACCGTTGGCAGGAGCTAGAGGCGCGGGTATTGGCGCAGGTCAAGATCCCCCAAACCTTCGCTGAGGCGCTGCGACTGGCCGCCGATCAAGCAGAGCGGAACCATGAGCTGCAGCAGGTCATCCAGAAACAAGCCCCGAAGGTCGCAGCAATTCAGCGTTTGGCTGCTGCTTGTGGGGCCATCTGCATCACCGATGCGGCCAAGCAGCTTCAGGTTGCCCCATCGAAGTTGTTCGACTGGCTGGAGCAGAACCGCTGGATATTCCGTCGCAAGGGTTCCAAGCGATGGATCGCTTACCAGCCTCGCATCACCTCGGGCTTGATGAAGCACAAGGTGACAGCCTTGAGGCCCGACCCGGAAACCGGTATCGAGCGCGCCGCGTTTGATCCTCTGGTCACCCCGAAAGGACTGGCGCGTCTCGCTGAACTGAAGGCTGGGGGGGCGCTGTGAGTGTACAAGCCATGACCTGGGCCCTGGCTATTCCGAAGTCCTCTCTGGAGAACCCTGCAGCTCGTCACGTCCTGCTTTGCCTAGCCAACTATGCCGGTACCGATGGCCGCGGCGCCTTCCCATCGGCTGCAACGCTATCCGAGGACACCGGCCTGTCTGAGCGCACCATCCGCCTAAAGCTCGACGAGCTGGAGGCAGCTGGCTGGATCGTGGCAGGAAACCAGGCTATCGCGGCAGCTTACATCGACCGCCGTGATCGCCGTCCCATTGTGTACGACCTTCAACTTAAACGAGGTGCATCTGCTGCACCTCGTAGAGAACGGGGTGCAGGAAACCGCACGGGGTGCAGCTCGCAGCAGAGCGGGGTGCAGGAAAACGCAGAACGGGGTGCAGCAGCTGCACCCAATCCGTCAGGTAACCGATCTACTCACTCTCTGCGCGAGCCATTCGAAATGTTCTTGGAGTGGGTGCCGGATCAGGACCTACTCAAAGCATATGCGCTCCGTTCGGGGCTCACCCTGGACAACTTCGGCTCCAAGGCAATCGCCGGGTTCGTGTTGCACCACGACGCGAAGGGTTTGGTTCAGACCGAGAAGCAATGGCTCGCCGCCCTCGTCAACTGGGTGAAATCGGACCTGGCCCGGGCAGCTCGATCCGCTACCGGCAAGCCGAGCGCGCCGCAATCGAGCTCTTTCGATGACGACGACACCTCATGGCTCCACGGAGGAGATGATCAATGAACCAGGTAGCCACCATCGCCCACGGTCTTTGGGCCAAAGTTCAAACCGGCCAGTACATCCCTGCTGGGGACACGCTTCCCGCCGAGATCAAAGCCGAGCTCGATCGGAAAACTGCTGCAGTGATCAATCGGCTGTTCCGTGATCTGCGGACCATCTTCAGCGCTTGGAAACAGGCCTGGCCGGACATGAACACCTACAAGGCCGCCAAGCAGCAGTGGCTGACGGCGTTCCTCGAGGCAGGCATCAACACCCCCGAGCAGCTGCAGTTCGGCCTGATGCGCTGCCGACAGTCAGGGCGTGAGTTCATTCCCTCGCCTGGCAAGTTCATCGAGTGGTGCCAGCCATCGCCGGAGATGCTCGGCCTGCCAACCTTGGCGGCTGCATTTCGCGAGGCGACTAGAAACTCCCATCCTGCGATGGCTGGCCGTGGTAGCTGGAGCCACGATGCTGTGTGGCACGCGGCCAAGGAGTGCGGCTTCGAGAACCTCAACAAACTGCCATCCGATGCTTCCTCGAAACTGTTCGAGCGCAACTACACCATCGCCGTCCGCCGGATCGTAGCCGGAGAGCCGCTGCAGAAGATGCCGCTGGCACTTTCCGCCGAGGTTGCCGGTAACCGGACACCAGAGGTCGGCAATACCGCTCTGGCCGCCATGCGCGCCCGCCTTGCAGGCCGTTGAACACAACAGCTAGGAGCTTGATCTATGCGCCAAACCAAGTTGACCAAGGCCGCGCGCGGCCGCGAGTGCCAGGTGCGCATCCCTGGCGTGTGCAACGGCAACCCCGAGACCACCGTCCTGGCGCACTACCGCCTGGCCGGAACCTGCGGCGTCGGCAAGAAACCACACGACCTGCAAGGCGCCTGGTCCTGCAGCGCCTGCCACGACGCCTGTGACGGTCGCAGTCGTGACGTGGATCGCGCCACCGCGCGCCAGTACCACGCCGAGGGTGTCATGCGCACCCAAGCGCTGCTGCTCAATGAGGGGGTGCTGATCGCATGAATTCGCCCGCCATTCGCCCGTTCAGGGCCAAGCCGACTCGCGCCAAGCCCGTAGACCGGGAAGGGCAGGAGCAGGCCGCGCTGATGCAGGAGCTGCAACTGCGCTATCCGCAGGCCTACAAGCTGATCTACCACGTCCCGAACGGCGGGCACCGGATCAAGGCCGTGGCCGCCAAGCTGAAGGGGCAGGGCGTCAAGGCTGGCGTGCCTGACCTGGTGCTGCCGATGGCGCGCGGCGGCTATTTCGGCTTATACATCGAATTCAAGGCCAAGCCTCCGTTCGATGCGCCTGTGTCGGCCAGCCAGGATGCCTTCCTGCAGCTGCTGACGAACGAGAACTACCTAGCCATTGTGTGCCGCGGCAGCATTGACGCCGTCGAGGCCATCCGCTCCTACCTGCTGCTGTCTGCCACGGTGGCCGCATGAGCGCGACCCGTGAAGTGAAGCTGAGCGAGGCCGAAGTGCGCCGCCAGGCTGCCGACATGTCAGTGCGCGATTTGCGCGACCCGCGTCACCCTGGCCTGTACCTGCGCTTCTGGAGCAACCGCGAGCGCGGGACTTGGCACCTGGTGCGCGGCAAGAAGTGGGTGCCGGTCGCCCGCTGGCCAGAACTGAGCGTTTCGGCGGTGATTGCCGAACTGCCCGCGCTGCGTCAACGCCTGCTGCGCGACCCGGCCACGGCGCCGGTGGTTTCCGGCATGGCCACCGTGGGCCAGTTGCTCGACTGGTACGGTGACCGCATGGCCCGCGACCGTTCTCTGTCGGCGAAGCGCAAGGCCGGCGCCCGGTCCGCCATTGCCCAGCACCTCAAGCCGCGCCTGGATGATCTGGCCCTGCCTGCCGTGAATGCCGATGCACTGGACAAGCACCTGATGTGGCCCTGCCAGGCCGAGGTGTCGCTGTCCTACCTGCGGCAGATGTTCGCGTTGCTGCTGACCGCCTTCCGCCAGGCCCTGCAGCTCGGCCTGATCGACCGCAACCCGATGGCGGGGATGCGCTTCAACGACTTCACCAAGGCCAAGATCCTCCCCAAGGCAGCCCGCCTGCGTGACGTGCAGTTGCCGGAGCTGATGCAGCAGCTGGCCCAGGCATTCCAGCAGGAGCCGGGTGACGCCATGCTGGCCCTGATAATGCTGGCCCACGGCACCCGGATCGGAGAGACCCGCATGGCGCGCTGGAGCGAGATCTCGCTGGCGGCGGCCGAGTGGTTCATCCCCGCCGCCAACGCCAAGACCCGTACCGAGCACCGCCTGCCGCTCACCGCCCAAGTGCAGGCGCTGCTGACCCGGTACCGGGCCATCCAGCAGGCCGAGGGCTACGAGGGTGTGTACCTGTTCCCGAATCGCCGTGGCCTGTGCCTGAGCGAGACGCAGGCCAGCAACGTGTTCAAGCGCCTGGGGCAGAGTGAGTGGACCAGTCACGACCTGCGCAAGGTATCCCGCAGTACCTGGACCGACCTCGGCATCGACGGCCACATCGGCGAGATGCTGCTGAACCACAAGCTGGGCAAGATCGCGAGCACCTACATCCACACCCAGGCCATGCAGCAGCGCCGCGCCGCGCTGGAGAAGTGGCACGCCTGGCTTGATCGGATCGGTTTCGCAGCCATTCACGGCCTTACCAAGGCCTTATTTGAAATTTCGCAGAATTCGCCAGAGGCCACAGCAGCCGTGGCGCCGAACGACCTTACCGCATTTGTAATTAGCGAGGATTCGAAATGACGAATATCGACACAATCCGCGCCGAATTTGAGCGCACCAACGCCCGCGATCACCGCCGCGAGCCCCCCAAGGGCAATAACTACATCGACCCGCTGGCCCATGCTGATTGGGAGTCGTTCCAGAAGGGGTGGGACGCTTCTCGCAAGTCGACGTGTGTCAAAAACCCTTTCGAGCTGATCATCGGGGACCCTGATGGGCAGTGGGCGCACGAGGTGGCCGAAAAGTCGCTGCGCGCCCAGGGCTTCAAGGTGGTCGGCTGATGAAGAAGCACGGCCCACCCTTCAAGAAGGCTGTGATCGAGCTGGGCAAGTGCCCTTTGTGCCGTGGGAGAGCGGTCACTCAGGGCTTGTTTCACGAACTGCCATGCGACCACTGCAACGCCTCGGGCTGGGTAGCGGCTGCAACTGGCGAGGCCCTGCCACTGGATGAACTGGTGACCCAGCTCAGCATGAGGCTGCAGGCCGCGACACGGCAGATTGAGCAGTTGAAGAAGCCTCTGGCCAAAGGCCCGGGTGCGCAGTATCAGGAAGGCAACCGGCTCGGCGCCGGGGGCAGCAACTACACCGGGGATTGAGGGGGAAGGACATGATTTACAGCAGCGTACTCGCGGCGGTCGTCTCGGCCCTGGCTGCAGAAGCGATCGACAACACCAGCAAGCAGTCCTGGCAGAAGCTATACGAGCCAGGCAGCGAAGACGGCCACGACATGGCCACCTTGAGCAGATCAGTGGAGCGCGGCGAAATCAGCCGTATGGATGCCGACTGTTGGGTGTTCGCGCGTTTGCATAGCCAGCTGAAGGCGCGCCACTGGGATGTCTTGGTGGCCAGGTTCAGCACGCACAAGGGCCGAAAAGTCCAGTCGATCAGCCGGCTGATCCCGATGGTTGCCTCCCATGCGCCGAAACTGTTCATCACCAGCGCCGTGACGGCCTGGGCGATTCCCAAGATGAAGGGCGCAGATGGAAGGCGGTCGAGCGACATGATCGTTCTGCCGGCTCAGTTCTACGACATCAATCGCTGGGACCCGGATGCCCGCCCGGAACGCACTCGTCGCCGCTGGAGGAAGGGTATTGAAGACGTGTTGGAGCAGATGGCCGAAGAAGCTCTGGAGGCGGCAGCAGACATTCTGAACCACGAAGGACTGTCGATGGAAAATGCCGCTTGACATCAAATGGCCGCATGGCCGATTATTTCCACATCCTGTCATTCCTGCGCGTTTATCAGGGGTGGCTAACGAAGCCCGGCATGAAGCCGGGTTTTTTTGCGTCCGGTGCTGGCTAAATGCCATTGCTATGCCATGTTTGGATGAATAGAATTCGCAGCCTTAGGGTGTGGATTTTCAGGGAGAGGTATGGAAGGCGCAGCGAACGCAGCGGTCCCCGCTGTACAAGAAGAACGAAAACGTCGCGTTCTCGAACTCAAAACGATCGTGAATGTCCAAACAGTCGCACCGTTGGTCCAGGCACTGGTTGAAGCGAACGAGCGTGATCTCATTGAGATCCACATTCGGCATAATGCGGGCGGAGAAGTAGACACCCTTGCAGCGCTGATTAACGCGATCGTGCATACCAAGGCTCAGGTAGAGATCACCATTGGTCGTTACCTGATGAGCGCGGCAGCCACTTTGTGGCTATGGTTCTGGTTGTGGCCAGTACCGCATGCCAAGTCGCTGATGCCCCTGAAGCCAGCAGTGCTTATGTACCACCGGCCTCGACAGCAGTGTTCTGACAATGGCGACTACTACTGCTTTGCAGAAAGCATGAAGGATGAAGATCCGGTCAAGCAGTCGCTGATGCAGAAGATTAAAGTTTTTGACAACCTTTTCGATGCGATGCTGCAGCGTCTGGGTTGGAGCAGCTTGAGCAGTGCTGCGTTGCTGCTCGATGACGTGCCGTATCAGCATCATTTGCAACACATGAAAGAGGCGTACTACGGGAATAAAGATGTCGTCATTCCCGTCTTCCCCGACCAAGGAGCAACAAATGAAGACGTTTGCACTCAGCAATAAAGCGTTCAACACCATAGGTGACGTGAAGCCGAGCCTAGATACCTCGTTGGAGCAGCTGCGTCGATTCAAGGAAGCCGATACCAATTTGCAGCAGCTGTGTGCTCGTAAAGGTATAGAAACACCCAAGCTGGTAGCACAGTCCAAGTAATCCCAGAAAACCCAGCTTTTGCTGGGTTTTTTGTTTTCGAGCCCTGGCATTCGCCGGGGCTTTTTCGTTTTCGGCCCCACCACACCCATCGCCCCGAGCTGGGTGTGCAGCTGGGGCCGAATCTATTCCGCTCCCCGCAACGGGAGGAATCGAGATGCCAAACATGCCTGAGAAGGATCCTGGCCTGTGGGCCGCTGTACTCACCTGGGTGATTGCCCATCAGCCCCAGCTTGGCGCCGCCGGCCTGTCCGTTGCGATCGCCGTCCTCCGGGTGGTTTATGGCGGTGGCACTCGCCGGCAGATGTTCTTGGAGGGCGCCTTGTGCGGCCTCATCACCTTGGCCTTGGTACCACTCCTCGAATGGATGGGGCTACCACAAAGCATGGCCACATTCGCCGGTGGCATGGTCGGTTTCATGGGAGTGGAGAAGCTTCGCGGCTACTCCGACATGTTCCTATCTCGCAAGGCTCAGGGGTAAGTAGATGATCACATTGACCGACAGCAACGGCTTCAAGCGTTACCTAGCATCCGCCGCCATCGCTCGTGTGGACGAAGCCTGCACCAGCAGCCAATGGCACGGCATTTGTGCCATCGTTCGCACTTTCGATGGTCAGGTGCTGGAGGTTAAGCAGCGGGCTGATGACATCGTGCGCCTGATCACCGAAACGAAAGGCTGATGGCCAGGCTCAAGACTCTCGGCTCTCGCATCAAGGAGAGCGCAGGCTCTCGGGTCAAGGTGGTGACACCAGGCAGTTGGCGAAGCGGCATGACCAGCTCTCAACGTGGCTACGATTACCGATGGCAGAAGGCACGGGAGCAGTACCTGCGTGACAACCCGCTGTGCATCTACTGCGAGCGGAACGGTCGCACAACTGCGGCCAGGGTTGTCGACCACATCGTTGCTCACCGTGGAGACATGGTTCTCTTCTGGGATCAGACCAACTGGCAGAGCCTCTGCAAGCTGTGCCACGACTCCGTCAAGCAGGCCGAGGAGGCAGCGGGGCTGGGTGGCTGAGGCGTCAGCGGATCGTCGAAACCAGGTGGAGCGACGCAGAAGCACGCCAATGACGTGCCGCGAAAGGGGTAGGGGGGTTAAAAGCTAGGGATTCTCATCTAGCTAGACCGCCACCGACCCCACGTACACATTTTTTCCCGTTTCAGGAAAAGTTAACCATGGCTTTAACCGACAAGAAGCGGCGGTTTGTTGACGCTTTGTTGTCGGGGGCCTCAAATCGCGAATCGGCGATCGCCGCCGGATATTCCGAGAAGACCGCGTCGCAAGCGGGCTCCAAGCTTGCGAAGGACCCCGATGTCCTCGCAGAAGTCGGGCGCCGTTTGAAACAAAAGCAGGCTTCCAGCACCGAGGTTAAACCCTCTCGAAAAGTTAAAGATGAACAGCCCCAAGACCTACAGGCCGACGAGCTGTCGTTAACCGAGACCGACGACCCGCGAGCCTTCCTTACTGAGCTCATGAATGCGGAAGGCGCCGACATGCGCCTGCGCTTGGAGGCGGCCAAAACCCTCATGCCGTATTCGCACGGCAAGGTCGCGGACCAGGGCAAGAAAGAGCAAAAGGCCGAGGCCGCGAAACAGGTCGGCAAAGGCAAGTATTCCCAAGGCAAGCCGCCCCTCTCCGTAGTGAAGAATTGATCTATGCAATGGACAACAGCCTGCCCGGACTGGTGGAGGTGCCTGGCTGCGGGCGAATCAATCATTCCTGATCCGCTGTTTCCAGACGAAGCAGAAGCCGGCCTTGAGGTGTTCAAGGGGCTGAAGATCGTTGATGCCCCGGGCAGTCCCACCATTGAGGCCGCCTGTGCACCGTGGGTCCTGGCGTTCGCCGGGGCCATCTTCGGGAGCTACAACAGCGAGACCGGCGAGCGCCTAATTCGGGAGGTGATGCTCTGCATCCCCAAAAAGAACAGCAAGTCCACGATTGCTGCCGGGATCATGCTGACGGCGCTGATCCGCAACTGGCGGCTTTCGGCTGAGTTCATCATCTTGGCGCCGACCAAGGAGATTGCCGACAACTCGTTCATACCGGCCAAGGACATGGTCAACAATGACGATGAGCTGAAAGCGCTGCTGCATGTCCAGCCGCACCTACGGCTGATCACTCATCGCGAGACCGGCGCCACGTTGAAGGTGGTGGCTGCGGATAGCGACGTGGTGGGCGGCAAGAAGGCGGTCGGCGTCCTGATCGATGAGGCCTGGCTGTTCGGCAAGAACCCCAAAGCCGCTGACATGATCCGCGAGGCCACTGGTGGTCTGCTGTCGCGACCTGAGGGCTTCATCATCTGGTTGACGACCCAGTCGAACGAGCCACCGGCTGGCGTGTTCCGCTCCAAGCTCAACTATGCCCGCGGCGTGCGTGATGGCCGGATCGACGACAACCGCTTCCTGCCGATCATCTACGAGTTCTCTCAAGAGATGATCAAGAGCGGCGAGGCGCGGAAGCCTGAGAACTTCCACCTGGTCAATCCGAACATCGACTACTCCGTCGACCGACCTACGCTTGAGCGCCTGTTTATGCAGGCTGAGCTGGACGGCGAGGCTGAATTGCGCGGCTTCCTGGCCAAGCACCTGAACATCGAGATTGGCCTTGCGCTGATGTCTGATGCTTGGGTCGGGGCAGAGTTTTGGGAGCCGCAAGGAGCAACGTGGCTAAACCTCGATGAAATTCTCACGCGGTGCGAGGTCATTGATGTGGGCGGAGACGGCGGTGGGCTTGATGACCTGCTAGGTCTTGCTGTGATGGGCCGGGAGGCTGGAACCCGCAGGTGGTTCCACTGGGCTCACGCCTGGGCGCACCCTTCGGTTCTGGAGCGCCGCAAGTCAGAAGCGCCACGGTTGAGGGACCTAGAAAAGGCAGGCGACATCACCATTGTGGAGCGCATCGGTGATGACGTTGAGCAGTTTGCGGCCATCGTTGCCCGCGTCAATGACACCGGCCTACTCGACAAAGTTGGCCTCGACCCGGCTGGCATCGGGGCAGTACTCGACGCGCTTGCGGATGCTGGCGTTGAGGAAGACAAGATCGTGGGCATCTCGCAAGGTTGGAAGCTCACCGGTGCAATCAAAACCACGGAACGCAAGCTTGCCGAGGGCACGCTGCTCCATTGTGGTCAGCCGCTCATGGCTTGGTCCTGCGGAAATGCCAAGGGCGTGCCTTCAGCCAACGCCTTCTTGATCACCAAGCAAGCATCGGGAACCGCAAAGATTGACCCGTTGATGGCAACTTTCAACGCTGTTTCGCTGCTGAGCCTGAATCCAGAGGGCAGGGGCGGAATGGATAACTTTATGGCAGGCATTCGGGATCCACTGATCGCATGAACGCATTTCATATTTTCATCGCCTGCGCAGTGATCGCTTTCTGCTTAGCATGCGGCGGGGTCTGGATGCTGGCTGGTACCGGCTGGGCTTTGCTGGCGGGATCGCTGAGTTTCTTCTGCATCGCCGGCTTCATCCGCAGAGGGCTTGTCAGTGATTAAAACCCTATCCCAGGCATTGGGGGCTGCTGCCACCAAGCCTTCAGCCAGTATGAGTGAATGGCTGGGCAAGACCATCAAGCTGTCGGATGGAGGTTTCTGGAGTGCCTCCAACGGCGCCCAGTCCAGTAGTGGTAAGTCAGTCAGCGTCGATAAGGCCATGCGCCTTTCTACCGTGTGGGCATGCGTTCGGATCATCTCGACCTCGGTAGCAGGCTTGCCGTTGAGCATATACCGGCGCATGCCAGATGGCAGTCGCGAGAGTGCGCGAGACTTCCCGCTCTACGATGTGGTGCACACTAGTCCCAATGAAGACATGGCTGCGTTCCATTTCTGGCAGGCTGTCGTCGCCTCGATGCTTTTATGGGGCAACGCTTATTGCGAGATCCACCGATCAGCCGGGCGTGTGATTGCCCTGGATTTCCTGATGCCATCGAGGGTCGATCTTGAGTTCGACGACGATGGCCGACTGAGGTATTTCTTCAGGCCCCGAAAGGGGGCGAGGCGAGAGATCCAGCGGCAGGACATGCTGCACATCCCGGCCTTTACCCTGGATGGGCGAGTTGGCCTTTCTGCTATTCGGTACGGTGCGGATGTGTTCGGTTCGGCAATGTCGGCAGACGATGCCGCCAACAGCACTTTCCGCAACGGCATGATGCCCACGGTCGCATTCTCGGTCGACAAGACGCTGAACCCGGCTCAGCGCGTCGAGTTCCGTGAGTACGTGAAGACGATCTCCGGGGCGTTGAATGCAGGCAAGAGCCCTGTGCTTGAGCAGGGTGTGAAGCCGGAGATGATTGGTATCAACCCCGCCGATGCGCAACTGCTGGAGTCGAGAGGGCACAGTATCGAGGAGATCTGTCGATGGTTCGGTGTCCCTCCCTGGATGGTGATGAAGACCGATAAGGGAAGCAACTGGGGCACAGGACTGGAGCAGCAGCAGATCGCGTTTCTCACCTACTGCATCATGTCCTTCACTGCGCCAATTGAGCAGTGTGTGAACAAGTGGTGCATGACGGCCGTTGACCGGATCAAGTTCTATGCCGAGTACTCGCTTGAAGCATTCCTGCGTGCAGATAGCGCAGGCCGTGCGGCCTATCTCAGCACGATGGGGCAGAACGGCTACCTGACTCGAAACGAGGGGCGGCGGAAAGAAAACCTTCCCAGCATGCCTGGTGGCGATGTACTGACCGTGCAATCGAACCTGGTGCCGCTGGACCAGCTGGGTAAGCAAAACGATGGTCAGGCCGCCCGGGCCGCACTGATGAACTGGCTGCAAGAGCCGGAAAGCAAATCACGGGAGTAATCCATGAAACACAAGATCCAGTCTCGCGGCCTGCGCAGTGAGATGAGCCCGCGCGCGCTCGACAAATGGAATCCCGCGATCCAGGCGGCCGTTGAAAACACTTCGGACACCATCACGGTGTACGGCGTGATTGGTGAAGACTGGTATGGCGAGGGCGTCACGCTGAAACGAATCGATGCCGCCTTGCGGGCCATCGGCGAGCGCGACGTGACCGTTTACATCAACTCGCCGGGCGGCGACATGTTCGAAGGCATCGCCATCTACAACCGCCTCCAAGAGCACAGTCATGAGGTCACCACCAAGGTGCTCGGCATGGCGGCCAGCGCTGCCTCGATCGTTTTCCTGGCTGGCAAGAAGCGAGAGGTGGCCAGCAGTGCCTTCCTCATGATCCACAACTGCTGGACCTGGCTTGCCGGAAATCGCAACTACTTGCGCGACATCGCCAACGACATGGAGGAGTTCGACGCCGCGATGGCCGACCTCTATGCCGAGACCAGCGGGCAATCGGCGGAGGACATGGCCGAACTGATGGACGACGAAACCTATATCCGTGGCAAGCGTGCCGTGGAGCTTGGCTTGGCCACCGGGCTGTTGTCGTCCACCGAGGTAACCGAGCGAGAAACCGAAGATGCCGCCCAGGCCAATGCACTCAAGGCCATGGATGTAGCCCTGGCCAAAGGTGGCATGACTCGCTCAGAGCGTCGCGAACTGTTCGCCAATTTCAAGTCCGGCATGCCTCGCGCTGCCGGCGGGGGTACGCATAACGCTGCCCCGCCCGATAAGCCTCGCGCTGTCGCGCCAGACCTCTCCGCCTCTCTGAGCGCGGCAACCAACATCCTCAATTCTCTGAAAGGAAAGTGACCATGGACTTTGAAGCCCAAGTCAAGGAACTCAACGCCAGCCTCAAGGGCATTGGCGATCAGATCAAAAGCCAGGCCGAGGCCACCGAGAAGCAAATCAAGGCCTCCGGTGAAATGAATATCGAAACCCGCGCCAAGGTCGATGAACTGCTGGCCAAGCAGGGCGAGCTTCAGGCACGCCTGGGCGAGGCCGAGCAGAAGCTCGTGAACGCCAGTCGCGATCGCAATCATCAAGAAGAACCGCAGAAGTCGGTTGGCGCGCTCGTGATCGAAAGCGAAGAAATGAAGGACATGAATTCGTCCTTCCGCGGCTCTCGTCGTGTCTCTGTACCGCGGGCTGCTATCACCACCGCAACTGGCGGCGACCTAGTAGAGACTCAGCGCTTGCCGGGGATCATTGCTCCGCCGCAACGCCGACTGACCGTCCGCGACCTGGTCGCGCCGGGCACCACCGAATCGAACTCTATTGAGTACGTCCGTGAAACCGGCTTCACCAATAACGCCCGTACCGTGGCGGAGACCACGGCCAAGCCATACTCCGACCTGACCTTTGGCTTGGCCACTGCAAATGTGCGGACCATCGCCCATTTGTTCAAAGCCAGCCGGCAGATGCTGGACGATGCCAAAGCCCTGCAGAGCTATATCGACGGTCGGGCACGGTACGGCCTCAACATGGCGGAAGAAGCTCAGTTGCTTTACGGCAACGGCACCGGCGTGAACCTGCAGGGCCTCATGACCGTTGCGCAACTGTACGCCGCCCCGGCTGGCGTAGCTGTGGTGGGCGAGCAGCGCATTGATCGCCTGCGCCTGGCGCTGCTGCAGGCCGAACTGGCCGAGTTCCCATCCGACGGCATCGTGCTCAACCCGATCGACTGGGCGGCCATTGAGCTGACCAAGGACGGGGAAGGCCGCTACATCATCGGCCAGCCTCAGGAAGGCACCAACCCGAAACTCTGGAATCGCCCTGTGGTTTCTACCCAGGCCATGACCCAAGACGACTTCCTCGTCGGCGCGTTCAAGCTCGGCGCGCAGATCTTCGACCGGATGGAAATCGAAGTGCTGATCTCGACCGAGAACAGCGACGACTTCGAGAAGAACATGGCGACGATCCGTGCTGAAGAGCGTCTGGCCTTCGCCATTTACCGCGAAGAGGCCTTTGTGACCGGCCAGCTGACCGGCACGCCTTAACTCTTCGTAATGTGGCGTCAGCAATGGCGCCCTATTGGAGTACTCCGATGGCACGTAAACAGGAAACACCCGCTACCCCGGTTGAGGCGAAAGACCCTGCCGAGGCCACTGAATTCAGCACCGGCCGGACTGAAGGCTCCGGCTCTTCTCCATCACCTAACGCTGCACTCGCGCCAGAACAAGGTGAGGCGGAGGCTCCTGCAGCTGCTTTAGGTTCAGCGGAAGGCTCAGGCCAAGTGACACGAGAAGGACAAGCAACCGCGGGCTCTGGAGTGGATGTAATTGAGCCCGACCAGGGTGCCGGTGCTGATGTCTCCGTTAGTGGCGCCGCGGCATCCGAAGGCGCGAGCCAAGTAGCTTCAGACTTAACTGATAGCGGCCTCGATACTGATCCGTTGGCCGAAGGCGATCAGGTCGCGGCAAACCTCAATCCAGCGACTCTTCAGATTTATCCGCTGCGGTCGTACATGGATGAAGGCGAGCTTCGCCGTCGCGGCGGTCCAGCGTACACGGTAGCCCGCCGCCATGCTGAGGATCTGGTGGAGCGGAAATTGGCATCACTTGAGCCGCTGAAGGAGTAGATGATGTCGGTTATCAGCATGTCCATCGCTCGGCATCATCTCCGGGACCCCGACGATGCTGACGAATACCTGGAGCTCCTGATCGAGGCGGCGGAAGGGCAGGCGATGGACTATCTGAACCGCCGCTTTTATGCCGATCAGCAGGCGCTGGATGAGGCAATCGCTTCCGGCGAGGCTGGCGACTCTCCCATGGTCAGCAACAAGCAGATCAACGCTGCCTGTTTGCTGATCCTCGGCCACCTGTACGCGAACCGTGAGGACGTTGTGACCGGGACCATTGCCACCGAGTTGCCGAAAGGCTCGGTGGCGCTCCTGACCCCTCATCGTATTGGGTGGGGCGTATGAGAGCCGGTCCGCTACGTCACCGTTTTCAGGTGACGTTCCCGCACGAGGAGCGCAACAAGTCCGGGGGCGCCACGGTGACCTGGCTGCCCGCAGCTCGCCCCGAAATGTGGGGAGAAATACGGACGCCCAGTGGTCGGGTAGCGCCTATTGCTGAAAAGCTTGAGGCCGTCGTATCTGCCGAGATCATCGCCAGGTCGCGCGCCGACATTGCTGCCGGCTGGCGAGTCACCCGGCGCGGGGTCACTTACAGGGTCGAGGCTGTATTGCGTGACAATGAGAACACACTGATGCGGCTACTGTGCTCATCGGTACCCAACCCATGAGGTCAATCATGAAAATCCAAGCATTGGGCCCGCTGACCGGTGCGTCTGGCGAGCGCGAGAAGGGCGAAATCTTTGACGTGAAGAAGGAATATGGCGAAGGCCTGATCGCCCGTGGCTACGCGGTGGAAATCAAAGATCAGCCGGCCGCAACCGAAAAGCCCGCGAAGCCCGCCCAAGCCAAGGAGTAGCTTATGGCCCGCCGCTCGAAGATGCGCGGTGATATCCGCCTTCGGCGAACGCTGCGCAACATCCACAAGACCATGGACAACGAGCTGACGCCGGCCATGCGCAACGCGGCTGAGCGTGTCCTGGCCACGCAGCAGCAGTTGATGCCGAAGGGCACAGGAGCCGCCGCCGCCGCGCTGAAAATCTATGTCGCTCCTAGCGGCTTGGATGCGCAGATCGGCATTCGCGGTAAGCGCGATAACCGACGCTTCTTCTACTTGCGCTTCATCGAGTACGGGACCAAGGGCTATTCGGGCAAGATCTACCAGAGGGCCGACCGCAATGCTGTAGGCGGTGTGCATACCAAGAACCGCGACACGATGCAGCTCAGGGGGCGCCGCAACGCCATACGGCAGCGCGCGGTCAAGAACAAGTCCGATGGTCAGCACTTCTTCGGTAAGTACCCGGATATTCCGGCTAGGCCAGCGCACCCGTGGCTGCGCCCCTCGATGGACGTGAACCGCGAGTACGTGATGGCCGATATCGAAGTGGCAGTGCGCCGCACGCTCCGCAAGGCAAGCCAGGGGGTAGGCAATGGCTGATCCATCGCTAGCCCTGCAGGAGGCCATCTTCGCCAGGCTTCAAGCTGAGGTGAGTTGCCCGATCTACGACGGTGCGCCATTGAATGCGGATATGCCGTATGTGTCCATTGACCGGGAGGTATCGGTCAACAGCAGCCCAATCTCTGGCCGCAAGCGCGAAACACGTCTGCTGTACCTGTCGGTCTGGTCCGATGCCTTTGGCCAGGCCGAGGTCAAGCGCATCAACGGCGAGGTTATCGCCGCCTTGGACGAGCGCCGCCTGCCTCTGGAAGTCGGTCGTGCCGTCTCCGTTCGAGTTGAGCAGGCCGACGCCCAGCGCGATGCCGACGGCATCACCTATCAGGGCTCGATTACCGTCCGTGTAATCACCACCCACTGACTCACCCACTGGCCGCGCTGCGGCTTCTATCCAACGTGGCTTTGGAGGATCACCCATGCCCGCAGAAGACAACCTCAATACAGCCGCTGGCTGCCGCCTGTTCATCGGCGGCAAGACCGGGGCAACCACCAAAACCGAGTTCGAGGCCGACACCTATGTGCGTGTTGGTGAAATCGAAGACCTCGGCGAGTTCGGCGACACCTTCAGCAGTGTGACCTTCACGTCGCTCGAGGACGGCCGTGTGCGCAAGTACAAGGGCACGGCTGACGCCGGCGACATGACCATGACCGTGGGCCTGGATAACGGTGATGCTGGCCAGAACGCCGTCAAAACCGCCCACAAGGATCGCAGCAAGGTCGATTACAACATCAAGGTCACCCTCAACGACGGCGACCCTGATGCATCCCCGGCCATCAGCCCGACCACGTTCTACTACCGCGCGAAGGTGATGAACAACACCGTTGCAGCCGGCGCCGCTGACAACGTGGTGCGCCGCAACATCACCTTTGGCATCAACTCGGAAATCCTCGAGCTCCTGCCGGCACCTGTTACCCCATAAGCGCCCAGGGCTTTGCCCCCGGCCTCACAGGACCTGATCCATGAACAACACGTTGCACGGTACCGTTACCGTCAAGCTGGGTGATGAAGAGTTCACCCTTACCCCAACCCTGAAGGCTGTGCGGGCGATCGAGAGTCGCTTTGGTGGCCTGCGCGGTGCTTCCCAGGCGATCAACTCGCTCAGCGTCGACGGTTGCGCCGCCATCCTGGTGGCCGGTGCCGGCCTTGACGAGAAGGCCGCCAAGGCAGTGCTAGAGCAAGTTTGGCAGCACGGCGTTCTCGATGTGTCGATGCAGCTGAACGGCTACCTGATCGCGCTGTACAACCCGCGCGGCAAAGACGCGGGAAACGAACAAGCCGGGACGGCGTAAGCGTCATTGAGGATGGGAGTTACGTCGACCGGCTGTACTCAATCGCGACTGGCTGGCTTGGTTGGCAGCCTGATGTGGCTTGGCGAACGCCGCTGCCTGAACTGTTCATGGCACTGGATGCCAGGCTCGAGTGGTCGCAGATGACCAACCCCTTCGGCAAAGGGAAGCCCAAGGCCGCAAACAGAAGCCCAGCGCGTCAACAGTGGCAGAGAAGCTTCGTCAAGCCTTCACAGGAAGGAAAGCATAGGGGCCAGCGAGGCCAGAATCTTGGTATGGTTTCCGGCTCAACAAACGGAGCCCTTCATGATTAGGAAGATTACGCTTGCTGCTGCCCTTTCACTGCTTGTCTGTTCAGGGGCATTTGCTGCTGGAACAGCAGCTTCCAAGGCAGATCTGACTGCACTGAAAAGCGCAATGGAAGATAAACTGAAAGATGCAGAAAGTTCGAAGTTCAAAGATGTTCGGATTGCCAAGGATGGAACTACTTGCGGTCTTGTTAATGCTAAAAACTCATACGGAGCGTACTCGGGTTTCGAACCTTTCATTGCAATGAAACTTTCTACCGGAAAGTTTTTTGTACTGAGTATTGACGAAGCCGCTGGTCAAGTATGTTCTAGCAAAAATATCTAACTCTCTTTTTTACAGTTTAGGCTCGCCTTGTGCGGGCCTTTTTTTGGGATCGCATATGGCCGACCAACAAGTCCTGGGGATGCTGGTCCAGATTGAGGCGACCACTGCTCAGCTGCGTCGGGAGTTGGCCAATGCGGATCAGCTGGTCGCGCGGTCATCCCAGGCGATTGACCAGAGTCTGGCGAAGGTCGACTCAGCTTTTGATCGGGCCGGCGCAGCGGCGCAGCAGGCCGGCACTCTCATTCGTGGCGCATTTGCGGCGGTGGCCGGAGCCGGTCTGATCGGCGGAATCATCCAGCAAGTCGACGCCTATGAGCAGATGTCTGACAGGATGAAGGCTGCAGCTGGTAGCGCAAGCGAGTATCAGCTGGTTCAAGATCACTTGCTGCAAACTGCGCAGGAAACTTACCGGCCTCTGGCAGAAGCCCAAGAGCTTTATATCCGCACTGCGGAAGTTATGCGTAGCTTGGGCTTCAACACCCAGGAAACTTTGGATATCACCGACAGCTTCAGCTTTCTGCTGGTGACCAATGCAGCAGCTGCTGATAAAGCCGGTTCGGCGCTGGATGCGTATTCGAAGGCGCTGCAGACCGGCAAAGTCGAGGCGGATGGCTGGGTGTCCATTCAGGACGCCATGCCAACCATCGTTACTGCGATTGCCAGCGCCACCGGAAAGAGCGCCGAGGAGATCCGAAAGCTCGGTGTCGAAGGCAAACTGTCGCTCGATTACATCAATACCGGTCTGCTGCGCAATGTGGAGGTCAACCGCAAAGCTGCGGCCGAAATGTCCACCAGCGTTCAAGACGCCCTGATGAACATCAGCAACGCGATTGGCAGCTTCTTAGGGAAGATGGAGGAGCAGACCGGCGCTGTAGGCGGCCTATCCAAAGTACTCATTACTCTCGGTGAGAACGTTGATCTGATAGCTGTCGCAATTGGCGGTGCCGGTGTAGCCGCTCTCACTAACTACGCCGCCAAAACCTACTTGGCAGTGAAAGCAACACTTGCCCAGCGCGCCGCCCAAATACAAAGCGCTGAATCCGCTATCAGAGCTGCAGAAGCTCAGCGGATCTACGCGCAAGCACAAGTGTTACAAGCCGAAGCCTCAGTTGCTGCAGCTACTGGCTTGCAAAGACTTTCTCTGGTTCAGACCCAGCTAATCCCCAAGCAGGCCGCGCTCAAGTCGTCAACTGAAGCCCTTGCAATCGCGCAGGCGAATTTGGCGAGCACGACCATAAGGGGCGGGCTGATGGCGGTCCTTGGCGGGCCAATGGGTCTAGCCATGCTGGCGGGCACTGCGGCGGCAAGTTTCCTCCTGCTTCGCGACAATGCTGACCAGGCCGGTGCCAGTCTTGAGGATTTGCACAAACCTGTCTCGCAGCTTCGAGAGGAACTCCAGAAGCTGAACCAGGACCAGCGCGAAGCAGCCTTGGTCAAGTGGCAGCAGGAGCAGATCAAGGCCACGGATGAAATCAAGGACGCCTATGGCGAACTTGCCCAGGCCATCCGCTCTGCGACAGTGACAGCTCCTGCACGCGACTCGGGTGGTCAGTACAACAGGCAGCTGGCTGAATATCAGGGCGTCATCGACCGACTTAATGAGGCTCGATCCTCAGGTGCCGACCTTGCGCCCATCCTCAAGGAAGTAGGAGCCCGCCTGCAGCTGCCGGCTGCTACCGTTCAGGGCTGGATCACGCAGGCCGGCGCCGTCAGCGATGCTGACCAGCGTTCAGGGCTGATTGCCGAGACCTTGCGCGTCCTCACCGGGGTTACCAAGGAAAACACGGTAGCGACCGAAGCGAACAATGCCGCGAAGGCCGGCATGAGCAGCGCTGGTCAGACCTACCTGGAAACCCTGCAGAAACAGCTCGGCGGCCTGCAAGACAACAACGACGCGATCAAGATCGCAAACCGCTACATCGCAGAGAATGCGGACCTCACCGAGACAGATAGGCAGGCGATCCTGTCGGCAGCCAACGCCATCGAGGCGCAGAAGAAGGCCAACGACAAGGCCAACAAGGCCAAGCGAGAAGGCGAGTCCAAGTCAGAACAGGCTGCCAAAAAGCAGCTGAAAGACTTCGAGACAGCTGAGGAAGGCTACAAGCGCCAGATCGAGCTGATCAACACCACGGGCGACAAGCAGAAGGACGCAACCGAGGTCGCCAAGCTGTCCTTTGAGCTGCAGCAGGGCAAGCTCGGCAACCTGTCGAAGGTCCAGCAGAAACGGCTGCTTGAGCTGGCTGCTGAACTGGATGCGCTGAACAAAATCAAGAAGGCCAACGAGGACGACTTGAAACTCAGCGCCTTCAGGGCGGCCCAGCAGGCCGGGACTCAGACGGCTGCGAACGGATATGCCCAGGAGCTGGCCGGCATCGGCATGGGCGACAAGGCCCGTGACCGCATGCGCGCAGACCTGGCGCTTCGCCAGAAGTACGTGGAAGACCTCCAGAACCTGAATGAGCAGCGAAACGCAGGGCAGCTTGCCCCTGAGCTGTATGCCAGCGAAACACAGGTGCTTCAGGAAGAGCTCGGTAAACGGCTCCAGGCACAGCAGGACTTCTACGCGGCGGTTGATGAGCAGCAGTCCAACTGGATGAACGGGGTCCATGAGGCCTGGGCAAACTTCGCTGACGATGCGCAGAACTACTCCGCCCAAGCGGCCGATGCCACCACCAACATCTTGGGAAGTGCTCGAAGCGAACTGAGCACCTTCATGACCGATGTTGCTACCGAGACTGAAAGTGCTGGTGATGCTCTGGGCAACATGCTCAGCGGCTTTGCTGAATCGGTGCTCAATGCGCTGGCTGACATGGCCGCGCAGTGGCTCATTTACCAAGGGGTTCAGCTGCTCGTTGGCAAGACCACCCAGGCGAGCGCTGCGGGAATGATGGCGGCGAATGCCCAGGCGACAGCGCTGCAGGCCGGCCTGGCTGCATTTGCCTCGACTGCGGCAATTCCAATCGTTGGCCCGGCTCTGGCACCAGGTGCAATGGCCACAGCGCTCACTATCGCCAACCCGCTGGCTTCGGCCGTGGGCATGACCGCGATGTCGGGTGTGGGCTTCATGGATGGCGGCTACACGGGACACGGACGCAAGGATGAGGTCGCCGGCCCGGTGCACCGCGGTGAGTACGTGTTCGATGCTGAGGCTACCGCGCGCATTGGAGTAGGCACGCTGGAAGCCATCAGCGACGGTCGTGCCGCCTTCGTTGGTGGGCCGGGCAGTTCTTCGGCGGCCACTGCTGATTCAGTGCCCTCGACCAGCCCGGCGCCGGTTCAGCCTGCGCCCCAGGTCAACCTGTATGAGGATGCCAGTCGCGCAGGGCAAGTTCAGATGTCAACGGGCCCGGATGGTCGTCAGATCCTTGATATCTGCGTGGCAAGTATCCGGCAAGGCGGCGTGCTGGCCAAGGCTTACGAACAAACGTATGGGGCTAAAAGGGTGGGGCGATGACCGCGATTGCAACGCTGTACGCCTCTGGCGGCAAGGCGTGGATCATTCCGACCCTTGAGCTTCGTTGTCCAGCCTGGACGGCGCCGATCTACCTCTGTGCTGGCTTCGACGATGTGTTGGCCACCCTCGAGACAGGGGCCAAGGTGAAGTTCACCGCCGCAGCGTTCGATGCAGCGCTGCCCAAGCGCGACGACAGTGGTAGCCAGACGCTGACCTTTGCCATCGACAACGTCACCGGCGTAGCGCAGCAGCTGATCGATCAGGCGCTGGAGGCCCGGCAGAAGATCACTCTGGTGTTCCGGATCTTCCTGTCATCCGACCTGTCCGCATCTGCAGAGAAGCCGTACCGGATGACGGTGCTCAGCGGGTTCATGGAAGGGGCCAGCGTGCAACTGCAGGCTGGCTACTCCGACTACATCAATTTGGCCTGGCCAAGGCGCAAGTACACCTTGAGTTTCGCCCCCTGCCTTAGGTACGTGTGATGTTTGAAAGCTACTTGGCCGCCACCTACGAGGATGGCGGGCGCGGTCCTGCGCGCTTCGATTGCTGGGGAATGGCCAGAGCGGTGCGTCATGAGGTGTACGGCCTGCGGCTGCTACCGAGCTGGGGCTATGTCCGAAACACCATGCCGATGGAGTTCACCCGAGCGGTCAACCATGAAGCCGTTGGCATGGAGCGCTGCGAGCCGGAGGTCGGCGCTATCGCCTGCGTCTGGCGGGGCGATATCTGCATCCACGTTGCGCTGATCGTTGAGGCCGAAGGCCGGCTGCATGGCCTGGAGATGAAGCCCAGCGGGGCGACCATCAAGCTGCTTCGGCGATTTCAAGACCAGTACCTGAAAGTGAGTTATCACCGTGATCGAATTCTACCCGAGCAAGCTTGAGGGCTCCCCCCTGGAGCGCCACAGAACCGACAAGGTGATGACGATCGAGGGGTGGCTGCAGCGCAACGTGCCAGGGTACGCGCCGCGCTCGGCACCGCCCATCAGCATCGAGGTGAACGGGGTTTTCATTTCACCTGACCATTGGGGCAAGGTCGAGTTTTCTCCGATGGACACGGTCCGCATCTACCCAGAGCCCAAGGGCACAGGCCTTGAGGTGGCTGTGTGGGCGGTGGTGGCGGCCGTGGTGGCAGTCGGCGTCATCATGCTCACCCAGAAGCCGCTGGCCACCCCGACGAACAAGTCGCAAAAGGGGCAGAGCCTGAACTTGGCGAAGACCACCGGCAACCAGGTGAAGGTGGGGGACATAATCCGGGAGGTCGCCGGCCGCACGCGAATCTTCCCTGACTACCTGGTGCCCCCTCGGCACTACTTCGTCAACGAAACGGAGCAGTGGGTGGAGATGCTGCTGTGCGTTGGCGTGGGTGAGTTTGAGATCAACCCGACTGACGTGAAGATCGGCGATACCCCGATCGCATCGCTTGGGAGCACCGCGCGATACCGGATCTACGGCCCAGGCGAGTCGTTGGCTGATGAGCCGGCTCGGCTCTGGTGGCACAACTCCACCGAGGTTGGGTCAACCAGCACCGGCGGGGCAGGGCTCACGCTCACGACAACCACCACCGTGGCCCAGCAGTTTACGGGCGAATCGGTGCTGGTTGCCGACCATGTGCTGACCGTCCCAGAGGGCGCTGGCTGGTTCCCGCTCGGTTGGGACAGCGGAATGATCGCTCGCATTGAGGTGCCGTACCCGTACACATACACCGGTCCGGTTGATGGGAGCGCAACCGTGGTCAGCGGCCCGCATCTGACCATGCTAAAGCCGTTTGTTGGAATGCGTATCGAGATATCGGGCGCCAATGCTGGCGAGTACGTGGTGGCCAGTTATACGCCAGAGGTGCCAGGCACGCCGGCAGTGCCAGGTAGCGCCTCGATGGTAACCGGCAGCGCGGCGCCTACGCGCTTCGACTTCAATGTGACGCCGCTGAGCTTTACAGTTTCTCGGGGAGCCAGCGATTTCCCCGTTTCTCTGACCACTGCCACCACCGACCTCGCCGGCCTGGTGTCTGCAGTGAACGCCGCTTTGGCAGGCACGCCGTTAGTGGCCAGTGCATCGAGCGGGCGCTTGCGGATTGCTGAGCAGGCCGCGCCGTTCACCGGTACCGGCCTGACCATCACCGGTGTAGTCGTCGACATCCTGGGTGCGAGCCCCGTGTTTGCGACGGGCGTGAAATCTGAGGCGGCAACGGATGGTCAAGATGCCTCGATGACCATGGCGTATGACGGCGGCGCTCCAGCTGTAGGCCTGCAGACCGGTGAATTGCTTTCATCGATAGGCTATCGCGACATGCGTTACCGGATCACGGAAGTTTCTGATGATTCCGTGGACGATGACAGCGAGACCCCGGAAAACGAGAGCCATGGGCCTTCAGCGATCACAGTCGTCCGCCTGACCGACACCGGTTCGGTTGACGATGAGTGGGATGGGTTCGACGCGATCCAGAGCAATGGCGTGAGCGCCGTGCTGGACGGGTCAACCACTGAAGGCGACTGGGCGGGGTCGTTCGTGGTCTGCCCGGAGGGCGAGACTGTACGGCGGGTGGAGCTGGACTTCTTCTTACCGAGTGGCCTGATCCGCTACACCGAGAAGAACGGCAACCAGCGTCAGGTCAGCGTGAAGGTCGAGGCGCAATACCGCGATGCTAGCACGGCAGGTGACTGGACCTCCGTTTTCTGGACCTTCACTGCAACCCGCCGAGATCAGATCGCTTTCACCCGAGCGGTAACCTTCCCGACCTACATGCGTGGGGAAATGCGGGTCCGCCGAATCGGTGAAGAGTCTACTGCCAACACCAAGCAGGACCGCGTGCAGTGGTATGGCATGCGCGCCAGAATCGACAAGGCGCCGCTGCGCTATCCCGGCGTGACGGTGATCGCGGTCTATGCCCGGGGCGGTACCAAGCTGTCAGCACAGTCCGAGAGCCAGGTATCAGTGATCGGCACGCGAAAGCTGCCGGTGCTGGTCGATGGCGCCTGGTCGGCGCCGACAGCTACCCGGAACATCGCACCCTGGGTCCACTACGTAGCGGAGGATGCCGGCGCCACTGACGACGATCTGGATATCGAAGAGTTCGTGCGCCACGGTGCTACTTGGCAAAGTCGGGGAGACTACTTCGACTTCGCAGTAGAGGAGGCGGGCACGGTCAAGGACGCCCTGAACGATGCGTTGAAGGCCGGGTTTGCTAAGTTCACGCTTGAGCGCGGACGGATCACGCCCGTGCGCGATGAGCTGCGCACCCAGATCGGCAAGATGTACACGCCGCAGAACATGACCAGTTCCCTGAAGCGTGCGTTCACACTGCCGGCACCGGATGACTACGACGGGGTGCTTATCAAGTACCGGGACGGGAACACCTGGGCGGAAGAAACGGTGAAGTGCAAGCTGGACGGTGACGCATTCAGCAGGGTCGAGGAAATCACGCTCGATGGCGTCACTGACCGCGATCGTGCCTGGCGGTATGGCATGCGGCAGCGCCGGGCGCAGGTCTACCAGACCAAAAGCTACAGCTGGAGCACCGAGCTCTCGGCGCTCAATAGCGGTTACCTCAGCTATGACGCTGTGGCAGATGACATTCCGGGGTACGCCCAGTCCGCGGTAATGGTTGATTGTTCCCATGGAGAGGGGCCGGTAATCGTTGAAAGCAGCGAGCCGTTTACTTGGGAATCCGGGAAGACCCATGTGCTCGCAGTTCGCAGGCCTGATGGTTCTGTCAGTGGGCCATGGGCTGCGGCGCGCCTGGACGACTACAGAGTAATCATCCCGACGATTGATTTCGAACCGGATCTTTCCCTGGAGATTGAGCCCCCGCACTTGCTGTTCGGCGTCTCGAACAGGTGGTGCTACCCGGTCCTCATCACATCCATCGAGCCGGGTGACTACTCGGCGGATATGGAGGCGGTCAACTACGACGCGCGTGTCTACGCGGATGACGACAACTTTGCACCTGAGGATGCTTGAGGATGCTGACCTTTCCGGATGATCTCCCGCTGCCAGTGGGGGATGGGTACGGCTTCAAGCCCGTAAGTCCGATAGTCAGGACGACGATGTCGAGTGGTCGGGCCATGCAGCGGCGGCGGTTCGGCAGCGTCCCTACGCTGCTACCCGTCAGCTGGTTGCTCTCGACAGCAGAGGCCAAGCTGTTTGAGGGGTGGTGCAAGTGGGGGATCGGGTGGGCCGACTGGTTTCTCTGCCCGCTTCGGACTCCGCTGGGGCTGAAGCCGCATCGCGCCAGGTTCACCGACATCTACACCGGTCCCGAGTTTGTGAGCGATGACGTGTGGCGCTACACGGCCACGCTTGAGCTCTTCGAACTGCCAATCATTGACGAAGCCGAGTTCACCTCGCTGCTTGCCGGCATGCCAATCGCGGTAATGACGGCCCAGCTCCGCGCCTTGCTGGAACGCTGGTACACCAAGTCTTGGCCAGGCGCCACGGCTATCTAATTCTCTGCCCACTTCGGTGGGCTTTTTTTCGCCTGGAGTAAACATGAGCGGAGCAGAAGATCTCGCGCGCTTGACACAAACGATCGACAAGACCGACGAGCTGCTACTGTCGCCGGAAGTGAAAATGGTGGAGGTGTCGCCTGGGGTATGGCGCCCGTCCAGCGCTATGGTAATGGCTAACCTGTCGACCTTGCTTGGCGGAGCGATGCCGTACACTTCTGTAGCGCTAGGGCTGGAAGGAACTGCTGACGGCACCAACTTCAGCGTGCTTTCCAGCGCGCAGGACGAGTACGTCAATGTTTATCGGAACGAAAGTGGCGCGGCGATGTTCGTCGACAGCTACCCAAATGCAAAAGCAACGCAGATGGCCAGTGGGCTAGCCGAAACGGCGTATGGTCTGTCCTACCCTCAGTCTCTTGATGAGGAGTTTCCCTGGGCGATTCTCGATCAGTACTTCCGAGCAATCCTCGCCATCAAGAAGAATGGTGCTGTGCATGCGGTTCTGGACAAGCTGCCAGGCCTTGACCTTCTTGGCGAGTATGCATGGGCCATCACCGATACCAATGGCGTGGTGCTGCTGGGCATCAAGTGGTCTGGCGAGGTCGTGGTTTATGGTCTGAGCACCGGCGCCGTGAGTGCATTTGCTGATGGCCCGATTGGCGGCCAGGATATCTGGGTGCTTATCGATGGCGTGCCGTACCAGGTCACGTCGAGCGGCGATAACTTCTCGCCGCAAGTGTCCAGCGGCCGGCTCAGCTATATCCGCCGCAGCGGGTCAGTCTCCTCGGTGACAGTCGATGTACCGCTGCCCGGCTCGGTAGCCCCTTTCGTCACCACTTTGCTGCACATCGTCAGCTCCGGCCAGTCGCTATCGATGGGCGCGACTGCCGCACCAACCACCTTGCAGCCGCCGACTGCGAACCGCCTTCTGACTCTGCAGGACGGGGTGCGGCTGACCAATCAGGACGATACCCTCACGGCAGCCATGGTGGCGCCCTTCAAGCCGCTGGTAGCCAAGACCAACGAAGTGCCGGCCGTTCAGCTGGCCGCGCAGCTCAACCGGACCCGCGGTATCCCGAGTAATGCCGGTTTGTTGGTCAGCTGTCACGGCCGAGGCGGCTACGCGATCGCTGCCTTGAGCAAGGGCACGTTGCCGTATACCAACTTGATCACCGCTGTGACCAACGCCAAGGCTGAGGCCGTTCGTTTGGGGTTGGGTTACCGGGTGCCGTTCGTTGACTGGATTCACGGTGAGAACGACGCCAACCGGGCCCAGGGGGTTTACCTGGCGGCTCTGTTACAGCTGCAGACCGACTATGACACCGACATTCGTGCAATCAGCGCTCAGCCGCAGACGGTGCCCTTGCTGCTCGACCAGATCAGCAACTGGACGATGTACAGCACGGCCACCAGCTTCGTCCCCTTGGAACAGCTGCAGGCGGCGCTGACCTACCCGACCCGCTTCTATTGCGCCGGGCCCAAGTACTGGCTGCAGACCAATACTGACGGGATTCACCTGGCAGCAGAGAACTCGATGCGCCTTGGCGTCATGCACGATCGGGCGGCCCAGGCCATCATCAATGGAGCATCTTGGAAGCCAACCCATGCGGTGTCGGCCACCAGGGGTGGCTCCGTGGTGACGCTGCGCTTCCATACCCCATCCGGCCCGCTGGTAATCGACACCGTAAACGTCACCGACCCGGGCAACCTGGGTATCCGTTACGTTGATGACTCCGGCGTGGCCACTATCCAGAGCGTGAAGCTGCTTGGCGATAACACCCTCGAGGTCACGCTGAGTGCAGTCCCCACAGGGGCAAACCCATACATTGGCATTGCCGATATCGGCACCGTGGGCGCCGCAGGTGGTCCGGTTACCGGTCCGCGCGCATGCCTGCGCGACAGCAGCACTGACCTCGATGGCTACGGCCAGCCTGTCTACAACTGGACCTGTCACCAGCGCATCAATGTACAAGCCGCATAACCCCAAGCAATCAAGGAAATGAACATGGCTGGACAAATGATCGTTCTACCAGGCGTAACAGCCGCGGCGGGCGCTGGGGCTCCTCGCGTCAATATGAACACCCCCGATACCATCGCGGCCAAGATCTCCACGCTCAAGCACTCCGTTGCCGCCCGTTCGCTCACGGCTGGCGCTGGCGGCGGGGTAGTGGGGCGCTGCCGTGTGACTGGCGCAGCACTTACCCCAAAGGGTAGCCAGGCCATTAATTTGGCAGTAAGCGAAATTGCAGGTCGCCTGGGGCTAGGCATCAATGGATCAGGCTCTGCTGGTCTCGCGCTTCCGGCTGGAAGTCTCAGCAGTTCGTTCACCCTGGTGGCGGCGGTCAACCTCAATGCCACTGACGCAGCGGGAACGTATCCGATCAACTTCCTCTCTGGGTTCGACCCGTCGGATACCTATATCAGTGCCTTGCTGAGAGCCTACGGCTCAGCCGCGTCCGTCTACCCGAGCAAGATTGGAAGCAACACTGGAACCACTGGGACGTGGTCTTTCGCAAACTCGCCAGCGGCCGGGTGGGCGATTGTTGTGGTGGACTACAACAACGCAACCCGCACCATGTCGGTAAGCGTGAACCAGGCCGTCACCTTCACGGTCGCGACCATGCCCGCCAGTTACGCGCCGGCGTCCGGCTCTTACATCGAGGTCGGTTATCACATTGACGCATCAAGCATTCGCAACTCGAAGCTCGGTGACCTGTACACCTTCAGCGACTCGCTTCTGAAGACCGATCTGGGCAAGTCGCAGCTGGCTGAATTGGTTGAAGCCATGAAGGCGTACTACAGCATTGCCTGATCCCGCCTGAACCAAACGGCCGCCTCAAGCGGTTTTTTTGTACCTGAAATTAGTCTGATCGCCGAAGGCGATTCTAATTGTCAATAGAATGGAGTTACATCAGTGACAAATGTAAATGGTTTGCACGACATTGTTTCGGTAATGGATTTTGGAGCCATTGGTGATGGGGTTACCGATTCTGCTAGTGCATTTGTAAATGCATCAGCTGCCACTTCACAGGTTGTTCGTGTGCCTGTTGGTAATTTTGTGGTCAACCTGACGCAGGCCAATTCTTCGGCGATTTTGGACTTGCTAAAGCGGATACGCGTTGATGGATTTCTTTCCATCTTTGTCCCAGTAGGGGTTGTCACGCTGACAGAACAGGTTGTAATTAATAGCCCAGACCTAAATCGTATACAGATTGTGGGTTCAGCGCCTGTTACGAAAACAGTAACCAGTTTGGTATCGGTAACCGGTTCAGCTAAGGCTTACAGTGTAACGCTCAATATCCCAAGCAGTACGGGCATCAGTGTTGGAGACTACGCCATACTCCGCATTCTGGCTGGTACCGGCGATTACGACGCTCACAGTGGCATCTGGAGGATTACGGCTGTCGGCGCTGGGCAGGTGACTGTTCTAAACACCCACCACGCTGCGGCTTTTCCAGCAGGTGAAATCACAAACGGCACGCTGACTGTGCTTAAGTCCCGCTTCCAATTTAACGGCTGCGACGGCTTCAGGTTTGAGGGGGGGGAGGCGCTTGCTCGCTTTGATCAGTTCGCCATCGTGGGTGACTGGTCGGTTTCTGCTGGCACGGGCACAGCGGGTGCGCATGGCCTTGTCATGTGTCTTCCAGTCATTACTGGTGGCGCTAGCAGCAATGCAAACTTCTCCCCATCAGGGAATGGTATCGCCGGCCCCGTACTTGGCGTATCGGGATTTGGCGAACAAGGTATTGTCTGTGCTGGCCGGTCTCACTTAGTAGCCAACTATGTGGTCTCGAGCTCCAACCGCAAGCGTGGTTGGTATGCGGAGGGTGGTCACATCCGGGCAAAGCTAAGTATCGGATCTGGAAACGGAGAGGATGGTTTTATTTGCGACGTAAATGGTGCCATGCGGCTAACTCAGTGTATCGCGTCAGGAAATGGCCTGCAGGGCATGATCTCCATCAACAACAGTTTCCTTGGGGCTAGCGGCAGCCGGGCAACTGGCAATCTGGGGAACGGTTATGAGATTCGTGGACCTGGCCGTCTGGAAGTAAACGATTGCCAGTCGATTAACAACAAGGCCTCGGGGTTCTCGGCGTCCTATGGTGGAATGATTTTGTGCCCTCGTTCTGAAGGCTCTAGAAATGGCGCCACCGGATATGATGCCACGGCAGGAGGTATCATTGACGCAGAGGGTTCCACCGCGGTTGGGAATACTGGGTATGGCTACCGTGCTCAATTCGGCAGTGTTCTACGGGCAACCGGCGCTACTGTTGCCGATAACGGATCTGGCCCATACTTTTCGCGCGATGGTTCACCACTGTTTGAAGCTAATGGTTCCGTTTCTGTGCTCAACGTTCCGACTTACTCGGTCGGCCATCGCTTCTACGACTCGGTAAAGGCTGTTTACTACGGTCTTTCTACAAACAGTGTCGGCGATCTATCGCTCAGTGCAGGCGTGAATCCTGCTTGGGTATTTAAAGCCGATGGTGTGCTACACCCATCGGTAGACAACGGTCCAACTTTCGGTAGGGCGTCCAACCGTCCTTCTGTTCTGTTCGCTGGTACCGGTACGATTAACACCTCTGACGGCCGCGAGAAAACAGATGTTCGTACACTCGACTCGCGTGAACTCAAGGTTGGGTTGCGTCTTGCGAATGAGCTGGGCGTGTACCAGTGGTTGGGCGAAATCAATAATAAGGGCGGAGATGGGGCGCGTCTTCACCTGGGCATGACTGTCCAGCGTGCCATGGCAATATTTGAGGAGGAGGGGCTTGACCCGTGTCGCTACGGCCTCATATGCCACGACACCTGGGAGGATGAATACGAAACTGTCCCAGCCCAATACAGTGAAGCCGGCGAACTTGTTGCGGATGCGTATGTACGATTGGTGGCTGCCGCGGGCGATCGATACGGCTTCCGTGAAAATGAACTGCACTCTTTGATGATCCGAGCCCTGGCACATGAGCAAGCGTCAATCAAAGACCGTCTGGCGGCACTTGAGGCAGAGTAGTTCTGCTCTCCCGTCACTAGCGGCTGGCTCATACGTTGAGGTCAGCTGACACATCGACGCCGAGAATCTGCAGCTCGAAGCTTGGCGACCTGTATACCTTCAGCGATTCGCTGCTGCGGACTGAACTCGGCAAGACCCGGTTAAACGAGTGTAGTCCGCGCTAGAGGCGGACTACACGATTGTAGCGAACCCACTATGACCGTTGTGAGCGGTTTTTTGTACCTAAAATTGATGGAGCCATAACAGTGACAGACGAGAACCATGTGTGCGATGTTGTTTCAGTAAAAGATTTTGGTGCGGTTGGTGATTATGTAACAGATGATACGGCCTCTATCATGCAGGCAGATCTCTACTGCTCTACGTATGGCAAAACTCTGGATTTTGGAGATGGAGTATATCGTTGTACGAATGGTATTTTGCGAAAAGCTCGGTGGAAAGGTAACTTCGCCCCAACGCTGGGAACGTTTCCTCTCACGGCTGATGACAAAATATTTCTACGTCCAGGGTACAAAGCCAAACTTCCGGGAGCATCTCTGATCTTTTCCGGTACGGGAACGGCAATAGCCACTACCGAAAGAACAGATCGTTTTTCTTCTTTTACCTACTGTCTTATGGATGATCCAAGTGCAGGTACTCCGCATATTGAGGGTATTGCTGTAGTGATGGATATGGATTTTCGTAGCGCAGGAGGGGCTTTGACATCAGTTGGGGGGGATAATCGATCAAATTATGATGTGGGTTATTACGCTACCACTGGTTGGACTTCTCACAAGAATTTTGTTGTTTTCGGCTACTTTCCTAAGGCTGGCACCTTAATCTATGGGGCCGATATCGACTACAACACATTCGATGAAAGCTGCTCAACCTCTGGAGACATTGGTCTGGCAATCTGCGGTAATGGTAAAACTGGGCTTTCCGGCACGCGATATAGTGGTAGTCTCTATGCCAACGACCACCACAGTCGTTCCATTGTAGACAATCAGTGGGGCACCACAACCCTCTATATCGACGGTGACATTCCTACTGCATCTGCACCGCAGAACTCTCTAGGTGGGCACTACTTCAGTGGGTCAATGAGAACCTATTGTGATAACCCCTTCATTCTTGATCACGCCAACTCAATTGTCTTTGATGGCATGGTGTTTGAGTGGCCGAACAAATCTGGTTCGGTCGGTGCCACAAAGGCTTCTCCGGTAGGTACGACAAATACTTACGGCGTTGTGATCCAAAACTGTCGGCACTTAAGTCCTTTTGGAGTGGATGGTATCTACCAGTTCGCAAACAGTATCGCTGGTGTTTTCATTCATTCAGATCCGCGTCAAGGAAGTATTGGACTTTCATACGGAGGAGTTGGGGCTTTCCTTCGCTCCAACGGCGGTAATCCAGCACTGCAACTAAGTGGTGATATCAATGGAAGTACTAAAGGTTGGACTGTGCTACAGAACCAATCGAGCGCAAACCGACTAGAGGCTCGGTTTGAGAACGCTCAGGCGATGACGCTCACTCCTTTGGGAGCGCTCACTGCGAATCGTCTTATAGCCGTCGCGACAGGTAGCAGTTCGGCAGAGGATCCTTCCGTTCGTCTATCTGGATCAGATCCCGCTACCGGATTCTATCGTCCAGCGGCTAACAACATTGCAATCTCTGTTGCGGGGACAAAGGTCTGGGATATTCAGACTGATGGCTTTTTACGGCCTGGTAAGGACAATGCGTTTCAGATCGGCACAAGCTCCTTCAGGGCAAAAGAGATATTTGCAGCAAACAATATAATCAATACCTCTGATGAGGTCCTGAAAACAAAGCGAGTACTTGATAGTGAATTGTTAGGTGAGCAAAGCTACTTTACAAAGCGAGAGTTGGCGGCTTGGGGTGATGTTCGGCACTCTATTTTCAGATGGAATGACTCTATTGAAAAGAAAGGAATGAATGATGCGCGATTGAACGTTGGATTTATGGCGCAAGAAATTCGAGACGTGTTTGCCGCACATGGGTTGAACGTTTCGCAGTATGCGCTCTGGTGTGAGGATCCAATACGTACGCTAGTAACGAGGAAAAGGAAAGCGTCTCGTCAGAAAATTGAGCTGGTTCCTCACAAAACACGCACGGTCGAAATAGTCGACGGTAAGCCGGTATTAAAATGTCATGAGCGGTTTGTAGAAACACCGTGCGTGGAAATGATCGAAGTGGTCGACGAAGATGGACTAATGGTATTGGACGCTTCGGGTAAGCCAGAGCTTTATCCGGTGCCGGTCATGGAGGAGTTCGAAGAAGAATATGAAGCCTTTGAGTCGCATGGTACTCGCCTAGGTTTGCGATACGAACAATGCTTAATTTTTGAAACGGCTTTTTTACGATCGCTATTGATTGATCAAGAGCAGCGAATTCGTGCTCTAGAAGATACTATCTCGCAATAGTTCAGCTCGAATCGCCACTTAAATACAGCCCGTCTTTTAATGCGGGCTTTTTTGTCTGGAGAGGAATCCATGCATACTTCGCAACGAGGTTTGAGTCTCATCAAGTCGTTCGAGGGCCTGCGCCTGCAGGCCTATCAGGATTCAGTCGGGATCTGGACCATCGGCTACGGCACTACCCGGGGTGTGAAGCCGGGAATGTCGATCACTAAGGAGCAGGCCGAACGCATGCTGCTGAACGATGTTCAGCGCTTCGAGCCAGAAGTACAACGTCTGATTAAGGCGCCGCTGAGCCAAAACCAGTGGGACGCCTTGATGAGCTTTATCTACAACTTGGGTGCTGCCAATCTCGAATCGTCCACGCTCCGCCGGCTGCTCAATGCACGCGACTATTCAGCAGCTGCCGACCAGTTCCCGCGCTGGAACAAAGCTGGCGGGAAGGTGCTGGCCGGCTTGGTCCGCCGGCGTGCCGCTGAGCGGGACCTGTTCCTGGAGGCGGCATGAACTGGGTGGGCTCGGCACCGGCCTGGTGCTGGTGGCTGGTCGCTCTGTTGCTGGTGGCTGGAGGTCAGGAAATTCGCGTAGGAGCGGGTAAATCAGAGGCTTCGGCCGCGCGGTCTGAGCTCTCCGATTATCGCCTGCAGGTGGCCGAGCGTGACCGCCGCGCCGCTGCCCAGGCCAGAGCCGAGGAGCGACGCCGCCAAGCCGTTGCGGATGAGGAGGGTGAGAGTGCACGACAGAAACTGGAACTGGCCAAAGGCCGCGCCGCTGCTGCTGAGTCTGCTGCTGTTGGGCTGTACGACGAGATCAAGCGACTGCGGAATGGCCACCGAGCTACCTGCGATACCATCGCTGCCCAGCAGCGCTTGAGCGAAGCCGAATAGCTGGACTGGCTTGTGAGGCTGCGGTTGATCGGACGAAGGGGCTGTAGATGGCCCGCAGAAAAAAACGAAGCCCCGGATGCTGGCGTCCAGGGCTTCTAGCTATCTTGGTCCCTATGAGTGGAAAGCTAGCGTGGCCAGATAATATCAGCCCGATGTCTTAGAGTCACCAGTAGATACCCGTCTACATACCATAACCGTTCCTATACTCAGCCCATCAACTGGACAGGGCATCGCACTTTTTGGACAAGCGCACCTTCAGAGGAATGGTTGAGGCCGGCGAGCCGCTGATTCAGCAGGCTATCGACGCAATGCGGGAGTATCACCAGGCCCAGGATGGCGGCGCGCCGGCGGAGGAGATCGAGCGGTTGTGCCTATTGGCCGAGTCGCTGTTCCAAGTGATGTCCGATTACCAGCTCCGGGTGATTGCCGCGATGCGCGTTAAGGATTTGCCACATCTTAACCGATCCGCTGATCGGCAATTGCCCGCGACGGGGTGGAGGAGGTCGACGGCGTGCTTTACGCGCAGTCCTGGTGGTGCAGGGCAGAATGATAGAGGGGATACCGAAAGCTTGGTTAGATGAGCTGAACGACCAATTTTCCTTGGTAACCGATCCAGATGGGCGCGCCGCTGTGCTCAATCAAATGGCCTATGCCGCTCACCGCCGGCGTGAAGTCAGTTCGGAGAACCTGGTCGATATGCTGGAGCTGTCCGAGGCCGCCCGTTACTGGGCGCTGATTGAGTTCGAAGAGGCCTATCACCTCAGCCTGTTCAAGTACGAATCGTGGGAGGGGATGGGGAGTGATGAGCCTGGCCGGATCATCGTTGGCAGAACGCCAGGGTGGGGGTGTTGAGGCTGTCTAAAACTGCTCGAAAGCTTCTCGGTTCTTCTGGGTGAAAGTCACTGAAACTGGGCGAACCGTATTAGACAGGTCAGATGTACAGGCCGCTTGTAGCGCGGCCTGAGGCTCGAATATCACACTACTGCTGCAGTACTGGAAGGTGGTCAATATTGGATAACTCGGCTTCACAACTGGAACTGCGGTAAGAAGCGGTTAGGAAGGCGGTAGTCAGGTCCTCGCTACAAACGGCTATTCGCGAATGAGTGTTGCGGACTGTTCTGTATATTGCAGAAAGCTGTTCAGCACCTGAGCATACAGGTCCGGGCGAGCCGCCGTACAAGCTGGATGGAAGGCATTGATAAACGGGATTCCACCATATAGGTGCACACGATGGGCGACTTTTTGAAGCTCAGGAAGAACGGCAGCTTTAATAATATTGTACGTCCCACCCATGACCACTATGTCAGGAGAGATTGATCTGATCTGCTCACGTAAAAATAACTGATAGGTTTCGGCGAATTTCTGGACTTCTTCAGTAGCTCGACGTCCCCCGGTGATTTTTTTCAGATTTATAAAAGCGCATGAAAGCAAAGATCTTTTTCTATGAGAATGTGCTAATTCAAATGCGGGAGCGGTTGAGGTGAAGTTTTGCAAGCCATAGGCCCAGCGACCGATATTGTGAAACGTCGGTCTGTGCCAGAGCTTGCTTTTCGGGTTGTGCGTTACCGCTTTCTTGATTAACTCAGCGAGATCAGGCTCGTAACAGCCATTGCTCTCTTTTAGAATAAAAAGTACTTTTACTCTGCTATGTTGCCAAAAATCAGGAGAAATGATGCCGTCCCGTATGTAGCTAGCGCCAGGGTGGGTTCTGCTAACAGCATTCTCGAACGAGTCGTGGTTAAAGCCAATTTCCATATATTAACTCACAATGCAGGGTCCATGAATGTTCATTGTATACCACAATTTTGAAAGCCGTTGAAATAGCCCTCCTGCTCCTATCATGCACAACCCAGTGTGTTCAAGCGTGCCTGAGGTTGTGTTGAGCGCTACTGATGCAGCGCTCAGAGTTGGGCTAAGGGGGGGGCAAAACCAGTTCCAAAACTGCATCGGCCACCCTTTTAGAATGCGGGTTTCAGGAGCGCGGGTCGTGATTTGTTATGGAACTGATTTTCTCGCCTAATGCGCATGAAACGGTCTTTCTTGTATCGGATTGCAAATCCGTCTACGCCGGTTCGATTCCGACCTCGGCCTCCACCATTCGAAAGCCCCGCAGATTAACGTCTGCGGGGCTTTTCTTTGTGCGCAGAAAACAACAATCGTTTCCGCATCATTGGGCATCGTTTCCGCATCAGCCCCCTATTTGGTCGGGCTGACTACCTCACCGACCCGGCGATAAACGCGCTTGGTAATTTCCTCCTTGGAGTGCCCAAGCAGTCGGCTCGCGTGGCTGATATCCTCAATCTCCGACGCGGCCTTCGGTCGTATATCGCGGAACTGGAACTGGCGAACTTTGGTGGCCGAGTTTGTGTTGTAGTGGTCAACTCATTCCGGACACAGTTTTGAGTTTTTCTTCAGCTTTCGCCGGAGCCAGCCCATCGTTGAATTGATGGGGGGGCGGATCCAGTTGTAGTGGCTCATCAGGTACTGGCTAATGTCTCGTTGGGCTTGCTGCCCGGTCAGGTAGCCCGTGGTCGGTATCCACTCTGATCAAGCTGCGAAAGACTCGCTCTATCGGCGCGTTATCCCAGCAGTTGCCTCGGCGGCTCATGCTCTGGCGCGCGATAGCGCCACAGTCTCTGGCGGAATTGACGGCTGCCATATTGCGACCCCTGGTCGGAATGGAACAGTAGCCCTTGAGGCTTACCGCGCTGTTCGTAAGCCACGTCGAGCGCTTTGACCACGAGGTCTGCGTCCGGTTTTTCTGATAGGGCCCAGCCCACGACTCTGCGTGCATACAGATCCAAGACAACTGCCAGATAGTGCCATTTTCCCTGCGCCCAAACGTAAGTGATGTCGCCACACCAGACCTGATTTGGCGCTTCGGCATCAAACGCTCGGTTCAACATATTCGGAATATCTGGCCGCTCCACTGTGGCCTTTTTGTACGCATGCGACCCTGGCTGCTTGCTGACCAACGCCAGTTCACGCATCAGGCTGCGGACCTTGAACCGCCCGATCTTCTCACCCTCTTCTTGCATCATCATCTTGATACTGCGGCTGCCGGGCGCACTTCGTCCGCGCGTGAATAACTCATTCACTCGACTACGCAACCTCAGTCGCTCAACGTCCGGAGTTCGCCTTCTATGGCGATGTGCGTAGTAACTTGAGCGAGTGACTTCGAACACCTTGCATAGCCAATCAACGGGCTCATGGGCGCTGAACTGGTGGATCAGCGAATACGCTCGAGATCTTCCGACATCAAGAGCGCGGTAGCCTTTTTTAGTATCGATTTCTCGCGTTCAAGGCGCGTTATCCGAGCTTCGAGCTCTTGGATCTTTTGCTGCTCTGGCGTCAACGCTTTGCTGGCCGGCGTGACGCCGCTGCGCTCCTGTTGAAGCTGATTAACCCAGCGGCGTAGGGCCGATTCGACCAAGCCGAGCGAGCGTGCTGCTTCGGCATGACTGTAGCCTTGATCGAGCACCAGGCAGGCAGCTTCGCGTTTGAACTCAGGGGTGAAGGTACGGCGTTGCTTGGTCATCAGACACCTCTCTGTGGCGAGCATTCTCGCCTAAATGGGTGTCCGGAATCATTAGACCACTACACGATGTGATGGTAGTAGATTGACTCAGGCGGTTGTCTGAATAGTCTTTCGCTAGTCAGACACCCTCATTTCACGCCATGCCGCGGTCGTAGAAAACGATCAAAGCTATAGGGACTCGGATCGATCAACGGCGTTTGTTGCGATACCAGATCTGCTGCTAGTTGGCCTGCAGCGGGCGAGGTGCCGAAACCGTGACCGGAAAAACCGGTCGCCAGGGTCAGTCCGGGCAAAGTCGATACTGAACTAATGACTGGGTTTGAGTCAGGGGTCACGTCAATGGTCCCGGCCCACGCAGAAGCCATCCGTGCTTGCTCAAACACCGGCCACGCAGTCCTGAGGTTGCGCAGTGCGTCTTCGTTCAACGCCACGTTTGCCTGTGGGTCTTGAACCCGGACTTTTTCAAAAGGCGATACATCCGTGGCCTTCCAGCGCCGCGCCAGGGCTATGTCCTTGAGGAAGTATTTGCCCAGACTGATCTGCAGAAAGTCGCGCTGTGCGCGAAGCTGTGGCAGGTAGCGTGTACCCAACAGCAAGTGATCGAGGGTAAGGAAGGCATCCAGCTTGCCACGTTGGGTGATGATGAACCCTCCGTCCTTGTGCTTGCGGAATGAGAAATCTGGAGCACCCACGGCGACCTCCGTGGGGCCATCCATGGGCTCTGTACGCAGCACTGAGCAGGTCAATGGCAAAGTCGGGAGGTCGATTTTAAGGTTGCCGAGGAATCTACGCGACCATAGACCGCCAGCCAGCAGCACTTGATCACAACGAATCTCGCCTTGTTCGGTGACAACGCCGCTGACGCATCCGGCACTGGTCTGAAGGGTGCGTACCGCACAGTTTTCAACGATCACTGCTCCCTTGGCCATCGCCGCACGGGCAATTGCGCTGGCGGCCAGGGTTGGCTCCGCACGAGCATCTGAGGCAGTGTAGATAGCACCGGCCCAGTCAGTGCGCCCACCGGGAACCATTCTGGCGATCTCGGCATTGCTCAGCAGGCGCGAGTCCAGACCAAGGTGTTCGACACTCTTCAGCCAACCTTCGTGCATGCCCATCTGCGTGTCGTTACGACCAACGAACATGATTCCGGCCTGCCGGTAACCCACGTCACTCCCGACCCGTTGCGGCATTTCGGCCCAGAGTCGATCGGCCGCCAACGCAAGTGGGATGTCGTGTGCATGGCGGTTGGTTTTACGTACCCAGCCAAGGTTGCGCGATGACTGCTCGCCTGCGATGCGACCTTTCTCCAGTACCACCACCGGGATGTTGCGCTCGGCGAGAGTCAGCGCGGCGGTAAGGCCTATGATGCCACCACCGATGATCACGACAGTGGTCGCTTCCGGTTGATGGGGGCAGGTGATTACAGGGTCGATAGCAGGGGACATGGCGTTACTCGGCGGCGATAAGTACAGGTGGCACGGTGCTGGTGTTAGGTCTTACTGGCCGAGGCGAATCAGTTTGACCTCGGCGCGCGAGGCCCCGCGATAGGCGGTGACTTCCAGCTCGACTTTGTAAACGGTAGAACCCAGCGGTGGGCAGGTGACCGTGGTGGCGGGGTCGATGCCACGGAACTTCTCGCCGATCACTTCCATAACGGCTGGCACGTCGCTCGGCTGCTGAATAAACACACGTGAACAAATGACGTCAGCCAGGCTGGCATCGACGGCTGCCAAGGCGCTTTCAATATTGGCGAACACCTGGTGAGTCTGTTCGATCACGTCTTCGGCGATCAGCTGAGTCTGCGGGTTACGGCCAGCAGTGTTGGAGACATAGATCCAGTTATCGACCGCCACCAGGCGGGAGTAGCTGGCCATGTCTTCAAACTTGGAGCCGGTTTTCAGTTTGGTGATTTGGGTCATGGAGATGCCTTCATTGCGAGAGAAATCGATTAGCTGAGAACGGGTTGTTCCCAAAGATTGAGCTTGACGCCGATGCCTTTCTCGATGGCATTGCGGTACACCACGGTGCCCCAGGCGACGTCCTCCACCGGCATGCCGCCGACGGACATGAGGATTATTTCCTCGTCGTTCAGGCGTCCCGGCGCTTCACCGGCAATGATCTTGCCGATGTCCTCGATCTGCTCGGCCTGAAGGGTGCCTTCGGCAATCATGTCCATGAAGCGCACGCCCACCAGCGGCACATGGTTGTGGGCCGGCTTGGGGAGTTCTTCGAACCAGGCTTCGTAGAGGCCGGTGTTGTCCACCACCTTGCGCACGTCGGCCTGTTCCATTCCCGCGTCGATGCTGCACGGGGCGGGCATGGCGAGGAAGGCGCCGGGCTTGACCCATTCGTGCTTCACCAGCGGGTAGAGGGATGGGTTGCCGACTTCGCCGGAACTGCAGTAGCTGACCAGGTCGGAGTCGCGTACTACTTCTTCCAGGGTCTGTACCACCCGCACGTTGGTGATCTGCGGGAAGGTGGTGTTCAACCAGCTGACGAACGCGTCGAGATTCTTCTGGCCGCGGCCTTTGATTTTGATCGTGTCGACCTGTGGGCACACGGCCATGAACGCGGCGACCGTGGTCTTACCCATCACCCCCGGGCCGGCCAGGCCGATGACCTTTGAATCCTTGCGTGCCAAGTGACGGGCGCCGACGCCCGGGATCGCGCCGGTGCGGTAGGCTGAAAGCAGGTTGGCTGACATGTGCGCGAGCGGGGCGCCGGTGTCGGCGTCGTTAAGGGTGAGCATCAGGATCGAACGTGGAAGGCCCTTTTCGCGGTTCGCGATGTTGGAGCCGTACCATTTTGCGCCTGCTGTCTGGAAGTTACCGCCGAGGTAAGCCGGCATCGCCATCATGCGGCGGTCGGCGGTTGGCTTGGGCATGGTCGGGAACGGTGAATGCTCGGGGAAGGTGATCATTGCGCCGTGCGAGTCACTGTTCGGACCGGCCATGCGGTAGTCGCCGTGGTAGAGCAAACCGAACATTTCTTCCATGGTGTCGACGCAGGCGGGCATGTCCGTCACGCCTGCGCGGATCATGTCCTGTTCGGAGAGGTAGATGAAATCGATACGGGTGTCGAAGGTCATAGCGGGTCTCACTGTACGGACGGTACCTGGGGGGCCGCCGTATTGGGGTTTTATTGTTGTGTTACCCGGCTGGACCGGGCTGGACAGGTGATCTCAAGGTAATGGGCAGTTTCGCTAACGACTGGTAGGTCGTCTTGTTTGTGTCTGCCAGAGCAATTGATCATCTGTGCCAGCTCAGTCGGTTCGTCTTCAATTCTGGTCGTCAGTTGAGGGCCTCGGCCGTTTGGCACGTCTCCATTCGCTTAGGTGGTACACCACGCCAAACACGATAATTCCGCTGCAAATCAAGTAGCCTAGGAAGTGATTGTTCATTGCACTTCCTCAATGCCCAGCCAATGAATAGCTTGCTGGCACGTCTCGCAGGCTCAGGGTGGTCAGCACACAGACCAGCAGTGTGCTAACTGCTAGAAGCCCGGCCCAAGCCACCGGGCCGTGTTGCAGAACTACAGCAGCCAATGGCGAGGCGCTGGAAGACACTGATAGTTGGATGGCGCCGAGCAGGGCGGCGGTCGAGCCCAGGGATTTTTCTTGCGATGACATCACCAGCGACATCAACGTCGATTCTGCTATGCCTAGTCCGAATAGAGCTAAAGCCATGCCACCGGCTACACCGGGCATCCCCAGGCCGACCACTAAGCTGACCAAGGTCAGCAGGGCGCCAGCAACCATGCAACGTACGCCTAGCGCACTGAGCCTGTTCAAGCCAAGGCGCCCGATCTGTCGGCTGGCGAACAGGGCACCCAGCATCACTGACACACCGGTGGCACCGAAAAGCAGGCCGAAGGCTTGTGCGGTCATGCCAAAGTGCTGATGGTAAACCAGCGTTGCGCCACCTATGTAGGCGAACAGGAAGAAAAACACCGCGGCCACCGCCAGGGCTGGGCGTAGGAACCTTCGGTCAGCGAGGAGGGTCAGGTAGGTTCGGCAAGCGCTGCCAAGGCTTAGTGCTTCACGCTGATTGTGTGGGAGGGTCTCCGGCAGGTTCAAAAGACTGTTGATCCATACCACCAGGCCCATACCGGCCAGTGCCAGCATCACCGCCCGCCAGCCGAAATACGCGTCGATCACGCCGCCCAGAGCCGGCGCGAGGATCGGAGCTACGCCTTCAATGGTCATCAACAGTGCGAACAGTTTGGTCGCGGCCACGCCATGGCTGACGTCACGCACCATGCTCATGATCACCAACAGGGTCAGAGCACTGCCCAGTCCTTGAAAGAAACGTAGTGTGATCAGAGCGTTCAGGCTCGGCGCCATCGCTGCGCCGAATGAGCACAGGATGAAGATCAATAGGCCAGCCATCAGTGGTTTGCGCCGACCGAAGGCGTCGACGATGGGGCCGAAGACTAGCTGCCCGGCCCCCATGGCAAGCAAGAAGAACGTCAGGGTCAGCTGCACATGGGTGAAGCTTGCCTGATAGTGATCGGCAATCTCCGGGAGGCTCGCCAGGTACATGTCGACCGCTGAAGGCCCCAGAGCGCCGATCAGGCCGAGGCTCAGAGCTAGTCTGAACGGTACCAAAGAAGATTGATTGGGTTGCATGGTCATCTCTTTCAGATTGCTACCTACCGATCGGTAGGTTGGCGAGTCGTATGCTTGCGCGCCCGTGAGGTCAAACGTGCAGAGTAGCGGTCGTCACGCCCAGACAAAGGCGCTGGCACGCTGAGGCAAGCAGGCTCAGAAAGGAAAGGGGATAGTGACGCCGCCTCACCAGGGCAGCTTTCATACTTCATAGATACAGCGCTTTGACCGCCGGCCATGGGCCGGCGGTTTTTTTATGTCAGAACGGTACCGCCACGGTCAGTTGGCTATAGATGTTGGTGCCGTTGCCGCCGACCTGGTTGCCACCGTTATCCTGATGCTTGCGCGGCTGATACAGGCCGATCAGGGGGCTGATGATCAGGTGGTCGTTGACGGCCCATTCCAGATACAGGTCGAGCTCGCGGGCATCGAGGTTCAAGCTGTCGCGGGTACGCACGGTATCGAAGTCAAAGTACAGGGCGCCGACCGTGAGGTTTTCCAGGGGTTTGGCTTTCAGGCCAATATGGTGAATGCCGGTGTTGCTGTTGAACGGGCCGGCATAGTTGGCAGCGACTTCACCCTGGAACCAGGTGCCGTAGCCACTGGACAGGCCGCTGAACAGAGGATCCCATTCAGCCGAGTAGCGGGTATACCGGTAGGTCAGTTGCGGAGCCCAAGGCAAGTCTGCAAAGGTGTAGCCGGCCTGCAGGTACCAGGCATTTTCCGGTCCCCCGTGTTTGTCCTGCCAGGCATATTCAAAGGCGAAGCTGGCGTTTTCGATACCAGCACTGCCTTCGCCACGCACGCTGTACACATTCATGCCTTCGCGAGCCTTCTGGAAGTCGCTGGCCCACTGGTCGGTGACATCGATGCCGTGAATCCAGGTCAGGCCCAGGGTGCCCAGGGCGTGGGTGTAGTCCAGCGTACCGGCAGCCAGTTCGGTTTCGGCCTGGGCACGGTTGTCGGATTTGAGCCACAACAGGCTGCCGTGCAAACCGTCCTGGCCACCTAGGCGCAGCACTGCCGTGCGGTCGAAGGCATGGCGCGCCGCCAGGTAGTAAGCGCCACCTCGATCCAGCGTACCGTCTGCGACACCATTGCCCAGGTTCGGCCCGTCGTCGTTGATCAGGAAGCCACTGCCGAGGCGGACCACCTGACGGCCGGCGGAAACATCTACACCATCCTTACCCAGTAACGGCACCAGGTCGCTCGAACGCCAGCCCAAATAGGCGTCCTCGATCTTGGTGGTGCGTTCGGAGCCGTCCGTGTAGCCGGCGGCATCACCGTCGCCCCAGGTCGCGGAACTTACCCAGTTCAATGCGCCATACAGGGTGCCACTGCCAGCGAGGCCCTGATCACCACTGAGTCCATACTTGATGAAACCTTCGCGCCAGGTTGAGCCTCCTGAAGTGCCGTCATAGTTCTTGCGGCTGTTGAACATACCCCAGACCGCGAGCATGTCAGCATTCAAGTGGCTGTCTTCGTCGGCGTACAGTTCGTAAGCCGGCGCGACCTGGCTGGCGAGTAGGGCCGCCAGGGCCAGGGTCGACAGCGTTTGCGGTTTGACCATTGCACTTTCCCTCGTTGTCAGTCGCCTTTGAAAAGGCGCTTTCTTGTACGTGGGCACCCGCATTGGCGAGCGCCGTCGCGGTTGGCTGCGACGGCTTATTAGTGCGTGAGGGGCAGGTCGGGGTCTTGTTTCTGGCTGCCAAGGCGCTTGCACGCCTTGGCCACATACAGATTTACAGCGTTAGATTAGGGTTGCAGAAGGGTCGTAACATGATTGGCGGCGGCCTTGGCGCAGAGTGTGTCGATGGCCTCGCTGGCACCAGACACGCCTATTGCCCCGATGACCTGCCCGGCATGGCACAAAGGTTCGCCGCCACCGAACAAGGCCATCCCTGGCTGCAGCGGCAAACCGTTGCGCACCGCCTCGGAGCAGCGCTCCAAGCGTTGATCCCAGTCTGCCGTGGCTATTCCGAACCCCGCGGCCGTTAGGGCTTTGCGCAACGCTATGGCATGTGCTGGGCGGGGTGCACCGTCCATATGAGCGGTTTGGATCGGTAGACCACTGCCATCGACGATTACCAGGCTGACTTTGACCTGCTGCTCAGTGGCCGCGTCGAGCGCGGCCTGCAGCGCATGCATGGCCAGGGGCAAGGTAAGGGTGAGTTGTTCGCGTAGCCAGTGCGACATCTCAAGCCTCTCAATAGCGGATCATGACCGATTTGAGTTCGGTGAAATCGTCGATGAACGCCGAACCGAACTCACGGCCGATGCCGGAGGCCTTGATGCCGCCAAACGGTACAGCCGGGTCGAGCAGGGTGTGCATGTTGACCCACAAGGTGCCCGCCTGAATTTCTGGAATAAGGCGCATGGCTTTGCCCAGGTCGTTGGTCCATAGGCTGGCGCTTAGTCCGTAAGGCGAGGCGTTCATCAACTGAAGCAGTTCCTCTTCGCTGTCGTAAGGCAGGAAGGTCGCCACCGGGCCGAATGTTTCCTGATTGAGTAGGGTGTCGCTGGCGGACTTGGCCAGAATCACAGTCGGCTCGACGAAGCATCCTGGGCCATCCCCAATACGCCCGCCGTGGATGATCTGGCTGCCCTCGGCGCGAGCCGTGGCGAACAGCTCGGCAAGCTTCAACTGGTGTGGCTTGTTGGCCACTGGGCCGAACTGCGTGGTTTCGTCCAGCGGCGAGCCTACCTTCAACTGGCCCAAGCGTTGGGAGAGGGCTTCGAGCAGTGGGTCGATGCGCGAGCGGTGCACATAGAAACGCTCACCGGCGGCACAAATCTGCCCCGAATGCAGGAAGCCGGCTTCGATGATGCCGTCGACGGCTTTTTCCAGGCCTACGTCTGGCAGGAACGCCACGGCGTTCTTGCCGCCCAGTTCCAGCGTGGCACGGGTAAGTTTTGCGCCCATGGCCGCTTGGCCGACAGCAATACCTGTAGGCACGGAGCCGGTGAATGATACTTTGTCAGTGCCTGGGTGCTCGATCAGGGCCTTGCCGACATGGCCAGCGCCAGTCAGCACGTTCAATGCGCCCGCCGGCAAGCCTGCTTCGATGGCCAGCTCGGCGATACGCAAAAGCGTTAGCGGCGTGAACTCGCTCGGCTTGATGATGATGCTGCAGCCGGTGGTCAGCGCCGAGGCCAACTTCCAGATGGCGATCATGGTCGCGAAGTTCCAGGGCACGATGCCGACTACCACACCGATTGGCTCGCGCAGGGTGTAGGCGCTGTAGCGCTCACCGGCGAACGAAGGCAAAGACGGGGTGATGGTCTGGCCAGTGATCTTGGTCGCCCAGCCTGCGTAGTAACGCAGGAAGTGTGCAGCCTGCTCGACCTCGAATGCACGCGAGATGCCGATCAGCTTGCCCGATTGCAAGGTTTCCAACTGGGCCAGTTCTTCGCGATTCGCTTCGAGCAAGTCGGCGAGCTTGAAAAGTACGCCGGCGCGGGCTGCTGGGCTGGTCCGCGACCAGCGGCCAAAGCCCTGGAGAGCGGAATCCACTGCACGGTCGACGTCGGCTTGGTTGGCGTCAGCGATTTGAGCGATGGTTTGGCCGTTGGCTGGGTTGACCACCGATATTTTCGCGCTGTCATGGCTGGCCACGGTTTGGCCATGGATGAACAGGCCGTGATCGCGTGCCAGGAAGGCACTGACAGAAGGAAGAAGATCGATATCGCTCATGGGAACTCCGAGGGGCAGGTGAGGACCGGCCTGCAGGCCGCCAAAACTTGGAGGATAGTGCTATGCGAGGCGGTGATCTTGCGTCCCAGTGACAGCGGCATGACTTTCCCTGCCAGAGCCGCTGTAAGCGGGTTTGGCAGGGAGCAACAAAGGCAGCGGCAGCCATTGGCAAGACGTCATTTTTCGGCGGGCGCAGAGTAGGCGTGCAGGGAGGCAAGTAGCAGCCGTGCGTGCAGGGTCACTTGCCGCGTTCAAAGCCATAACAACATGTCGGGGCATAACGATGTCACTTAACAATAAGCTCACAGAGCACTTGAACAAAGGTACGGTCGGTTTTCCCACCGCACTAGCCAGCACCGTCGGCTTGATCATGGCCAGCCCCGTTATTCTCACCGCGACCATGGGGTTTGGCATCGGCGGCAGTGCGTTTGCTGTCGCCATGGTCATCGCCGCGTTGATGATGTTGGCCCAATCGACCACTTTCGCCGAGGCGGCCTCGATCCTGCCGACCACCGGCTCGGTCTACGACTACATCAACTGTGGTATAGGGCGTTTCTTCGCCATTACCGGTACGCTTTCGGCCTACTTGATCGTGCATGTGTTCGCTGGCACGGCCGAGACCATTCTGTCTGGGGTGATGGCGTTGGTGAATTTCGAACACCTCAACACGCTGGTTGAGTCCGCAGGCGGTTCCTGGCTGTTGGGTGTCTGTTTTGTGGTGTCGTTCGCGGTACTGAACGCGTTCGGCGTCAGCGCGTTCAGTCGCGCGGAGGTGATTCTCACCTTCGGCATGTGGACGACCCTGATGGTGTTCGGTGTGGTGGGTCTTATCGCTGCACCTGCGGTGGAGCTGGAGGGCCCGTTTGGCGTCTCCCTGGTGGGCTCTGATGCGATGACCATCCTTTCACTGATCGGTATGGCCATGTTCATGTTTGTCGGCTGCGAGTTCGTGACGCCGCTTGCCCCCGAATTGCGTCGCTCTGCCTGGGTATTGCCACGCGCCATGGCGCTGGGTCTGTTTGGTGTGGCCAGTTGCATGTTCATCTACGGCGCGGCGATGAAGCGCCAGGTGGAAAACGTCGTACTCGATGCCGCCACCGGCGTACATCTGTTGGATACGCCCATGGCCATTCCACGCTTTGCCGAACAGGTGATGGGTGACATCGGCCCAGTGTGGCTGGGTATCGGCTTTTTGTTTGCCGGTGCGGCAACCATCAACACGCTGATGGCCGGCGTGCCGCGCATTCTTTACGGGATGGCAGTAGACGGAGCGTTGCCGAAGGTCTTCACCTACCTGCATCCGCGCTTCAAGACGCCCCTGCTGTGCATTCTGGTGGTCGCACTGATCCCGTGTCTGCATGCCTGGTATCTGGGTGGCAACCCAGACAACATCCTGCACCTCGTGCTGGCTGCCGTTTGCGCCTGGAGCACGGCCTATCTGTTGGTGACACTGTCGGTGGTAATCCTGCGTATCCGTCGCCCAGATCTGCCGCGCGCCTACCGTTCGCCACTGTTCCCGTTGCCGCAAATCGTTTCCAGCGCCGGTATCATCATCGGCATGCTGTTTATCACGCCGCCCGGAATGAACCCCGCGGATATTTACGTGCCGTTTGCCATCATGCTTGGCGGCACAGCAGCCTACGCGCTGTTCTGGTCTGTGTGTGTGCAGAAGGTCAACCCGTTCAAGCCTGCCCGGGTTGAGGATGTGCTGGAAAAAGAATTCGCCGCCGAACCTGGCCACGCTGCGGAGCGTACGCAACATGATCAGACATTTGCGTGAAAGGCTGCTAGCGCCTCGGGCGCCTGCCGGTTATCGGCCCGGTGTCACCTTGGGGCACCTGCTGCGCAATCTCGGCCCGCTGGAGATACAGCAGGCGCAAGCGGGTGTCGCACAGCTGTGTTTCCCGCCCCAGGGTTGGCAGGCCGAGGTGCGTGAGAGCGTCGAAGCGCACCTGCTGATGCACGTCGTGACATGCGAGTTTCGGTTGAGCGTGCCTGCCCTGCAACAGAGCGATGTGCGGTTGGAACTGCGCCATACCGGGGCGTTTCGGCGCACCGGCGTCACATGCGTGTTCCGGGGCGGTGACCAGGCCCTCTTTGCCCAAGTACGCGATCATTTAGGCCGAGATGCGACGCTGTTGGCGCAGCTGATGCCGCTGGATTTCAAACGGCTGACGCTGCAATGCCGCGATGGCCAATGGCAGCTTGCCCTGGAGCATATGGGGGCTAGCGAGGTGGTCAACCGGATGCCGGCGTTTCGTCGCTATATTCAAGTTAGTCCGCAGCAGCGTTCGCATTTACTTGCCTGCCTGTCTGGCTTCACGGAGTTTCTGCAGCGGATCTGAAGCGACCTGGCATACCCTTTGCTTAGTGTACTCGACCAAATGTGACAGTTGTGCGGCCATTGTTAACATGTTATCAATGGCCGCATAACAACAATTTCGCGCCGAGGCCACTATGCAGAATCAACAACCCGACCATCAGGGACTTGATCGCTGGACCGCTGCCATGCAGGGGATTTGCGGCCGTTTCGAAACGGAATTGGCTTGCAATCATTCGCTCTTCATTGGCGATGTCTCAGCTCATACGCGCGCAGGCTTGCCAGTCGCCTCTTTGCGTACGAACGCTGGCGTCATTCGGCGGCTGGGTGATAATCCGGCGCTGGATGATGACCAGCACTGTTTTCTGGTCCTGCAGCGTTCGGGGCGCTCTACGGTCGAGCAGGGTGGTTTGACCATCCACCTGGCCCCTGGTGATCTCATGCTCATGGACTCGGTGGGGCGCTGTGAAATCAAGCCGGCGGGTCTGATTGAGCATGTTTCATTGGCGCTTTCCCGCGATCAGGTGCGCAAACAGGTTCCTGGCAGAGGAACTCTGGTAGGAAAGATTACATCCAGCAACGCGTGTGGACGCATGCTTCATGTGTTGATGGATCAGATGTGCAAGGACGAGAACGCAGGCGAAGACGGTGCCCAGGGCGCTGCATTGGAAGCAGCTTTCGCCGCCCTTTTGGAGCCGGGCTTTGAGTTTGGAGAAGGCAACCTTGGCAGCGTAGATGCGCTTAACGGCGGCAATATGCGCAGTTATGTGCAGAAGGTGATTGACAAGTCGTTGTCACAACCCGGGTTGACGCCTGCTGCTTTGGCTGGCGGGCTAAACATTTCAGTGCGCCACCTCTATCGTTTGTTCGAAGAGGACGGTGACAGCGTCTGTCGCTACATTCAACGAGCCCGGCTCAAGCGCAGCGCCGAGGATCTCGCCAATCCGTTCTTCAGGGGCGAATCGATTACCTCAATCGCTTATAAGTGGGGCTTCACGGACTCCGCCCATTTCAGCCGCTCGTTCAAAAAGCAGTATGACCAATCTCCAAAGGACTACCGGGCCACGGCTATGGACTCC